>NZ_JAFLMX010000004.1:0-80641 GCF_017849675.1 Alteromonas sp. AO-Serp | reverse complement strand
CCAATTTCAAAAGCTGTTTCGTCGTCTTCAATGTCGATATAGCGGATAGCACCGCGAAGCTCAAATTGCTCTGACAGCATTGAACGAATACCGGCAGTAATGCCATAGCCATTGTCGTCAGCCTCAGCAGAAGCGAAGCTTGAGTCTAGGTCAACATCCACATACTCATACGTCAACTCACCAAAAAAGTCGGTTGTTGTAGTTAAACCATAGCGGTAACCAACCCCTGCAGAGATATAGTCAAGTTCACCGTCAACACCATATTCGTCTTCACTCAACTGACCATAGCGACCTGTCAGGTATACATTTTCGTTAAGTGATTTGAAGCCTTGAATTTGAAAACCGGTTGGCTCGAAGTCGCCTGCGTCTTCAATATCTGCTTGTACGTATCCAGCTTTAACGAAGTCATATGAAGGCGAAGCTGCGAAAGCATTTAAAGAAAGCGCGCCAAAGATACTGGCGAGAATAGTACGTTTCATTGTTTCTAATATCCTTTTAACAATAATTACTCCCAACCACTTCGGGAGCCTCATCATTATGGGGATGGATTTTAGAAATCAAATGGGCAACACGACTCGATTTTCACTATTCAACACCTTAAGTGGTGTACGTTTTATCAATACAACGGCATTGCCATACAAGAGCTTAGTTAATTCCTCTTCAGTGTTGTACAGATGAGGATACTCGCAACGCTTAAGCCGCAAGAGGACAAACAAAAAGAAATGATAGGTTCTAGGGTAATTAAGGTCACCGCGTAAGCGCCTATTGCTGCCCCTGTTAGGTGAAAAAAGCCGGTTAGCGCCGCTAAAAAACCTGCGGATTTATCAGAGTAGCCAAGCATGATAGTTACGCTGCAGGGCATTGCGATGCCAATAAAAAAGAAGGTGATATAGCAATAAGTCAAAATACCCATTAACCCTTTTATTGCGAAGGGGGAAATAAGTAACCCAAAAAGCACAGAAAGCACAGCGATAAACAAGCTTGAATACTTGAATTTAAACAATGGTGAAACAGAGGCTAGTCGAATATTGATTATGCTTCCCATCACAAAAGACAGCGTGGCTAGAAGCGAATATATCGAGAACACAGTTTTGGTGAGTCCGAATTGCTGCATTATCATAGACGGCGAGATGGTAATGAAGCTAAACACAATGCCATAAAGTAGTCCGCTGGCCATACCCACTGAGACGATTTTCATCATTGTGCTTTTAATAAGCGCTAAAGTATCGCCAAAGACGTTCTCTGAGGTTGTCGGCATATACTGTTTGAGGGTGGTGGAAACTGAAAGCAGTAAAAGTAAGGCGAATACTCCCATTACTAGTACAAAATAAAAGATAGATGAAACTCCGAAGGACTCGCCAATTAGTGTACCTACTAGTGGCGCTATTGCTGGCGCGATAGCGAATGCAATGTTGATAAATGAAAGTGAAACATTCAGCTGCTTTTCGCTAAATATCTGACGTGACAGTCCGCGCGATACTGAAACGCCAACCCCACCGCCTAAGCCTTGAATGACTCTTCCTACAAGAAAGGTATTTTCTTCGGTGGCAAGTGCCACCATAAGCGTACCGGCGATGAATACTAAGACTCCGTACAGTAGAAACTTTTGTTTGTTTAGGTAGTCGCAGGCGACACCAGACACTAACTGAGAAAGTGAGAACGCGATAAGAAACACGGCCACGCTTTTTTCAATTATTCCCACATAGCTGTCGTATATAGCAGCCAAGTCAAAAAAGAAGGGGCTATAAATGCTGGTAGAGAGTTGGCCAAGAATAGACAAAATGGTGAAGGTTACCGTCAGCGAATAAAACGTATGGCGTGACATGGTGTGCTTCATCTAAGGGGAACCAAACTATGGGTAAAGAGACAGTGCAGTTAGGCTACAGATTTGGTGTTACAGTTTTAATAAAGACGCTTTTTTTAAGTTTGAGAAAACTGATAACGTGATGATATAAGCGAGTGGTGACTGGTAATTCTAGAAAAAATGGTGGCCCCACCCTGACTTGAACAGGGGACCTGCCGATTATGAGTTATCTTGGCCTATTGATTTATAAATGTTTTTTGTATTTTGTTAAAATTCACTTAAATTTCAAATAAATTAATTAAAAACATGGGCTTATGTTGTTCTTGTTTGGTCTTTGTTTATTTCTTTTGTAGCACATTTGTAGCACAGGAAAGAGGGCTGTGCTACAGTTTTTGTAGCACAGAAATAACAAGCAGATCGGACGGCCATGCCTGAAAAATTCAAGTTCACTAAAAAAGTTCTTCAAGAAATAACCCCGCAAGAAAAACGTAAGCGTTATTACGACTCAGATGTTGCTGGTCTGGTTTGCGATGTAACACCTGCGGGTAAAAAAGTATTTCGAGTTTACAAAAGGTTGAAGCATCAATCTTCACCGTTAAGTGTAACGTTGGGTTCATTTCCCGAATTGACGATTGATCAGGCAAGACAGTCTGCACGTGAGACGCTCAACAAAATCGTTAACAAGCAAAACCCAAATACAGAAACTAGAAAGCAGCAGGAAAAGCTAGTAACTATGAAAGAGGTTTTCCTTCACTACAAAAGTATTAAGTCGCTTTCTGACAATACTCTACGTGGATATAACCAGGTGATGGATTGTTACCTTGAAGACTATCGCGAAGAACCTCTTATTTATTTTGATGAAAATACGGTAAAAAAAGTACATGCGAGCATAACAAAGCGCAGTAAAGCTCAGGCCGACTTAACTATGCGTTTTATTCGAGCATTGTTTAACTTTGCCAAATTCGAATATCGAGACGAAAATGGCGTAAGCCACTTTGAAGAAAACCCAGTTCATATCTTATCGCATCTGCGCGCTTGGCATCATGTGGGAAGAAAGCAGACTTATTTAAATGGACAGCAAATTGGCGCGTTTTTAGATGCAGTAGATGATGTCAGAAACGAGGGTATAGCTACTTCTATGCTGTTCCCTATATCCGTATGTGACTACATTGAGACAGCTCTATTTACTGGTTTGCGTAAAACAGAGTTAGTTCAATTGAAGTGGGAACAAGTAAATTTAGACGAGCGCAGTTTTTGGGTAGAGAAAACTAAAAACGGCGACCCGTTGAAATTGCCGATATCACCATACTTGCAAAGTATTTTTGAGCGTAGGAAAGAGTACCAGACTGAAAGTCCATATGTTTTCAATGCAGTAAACAACGTAGGTAGAATTGTTGAGCCAAAGAAGGTTCTACATAAAGTTAGCGAACGTGGTGAAGTTGTCTTCTCAATGCATGACCTCCGTCGCACTTTCACTACGGTAGCCGAGCGAATACAAACAGGCACCTATACCTTGAAACGGTTATTGAATCACAAGACTGGTCGAAATGATGTGACAGCTGGCTATACAGTTCTTACTCCCGAGGAGTTACGTGAACCGGCAAAGCGAATCGAAAATAAGATTCTAGAATTAGCTGGAAGACGGCAGAAATCGGATGAAGTTAATTCGGGGCTGGTGGACATCGCCTCATTAAGTAAGGAAGAAAAGCTAGCGTTAGCTCAACGCTTGTTATCGCAGGTTTCGTGAAAGAACGTAAATTTAACTTGGATTGGTGCGATTACCAAGGGGACATGAAGTATGATAGCTCAGACTTGTTTTGGCAAGAGTGCCTTTGCTAGTCATTCGATATTCTACTTATTAATAATATCGGCCAGAGCATACATTGCTCTATCAATTAGTCGAGCATCACTATCCTGAATTTCTAAAATAGCTTTCCATCAAGGGAAGTGGCTGCCTAGTTATTAGAAAAAGAGTTTGAAGAATTTCTAAAATCTGGAAGTCTTGAGCATGGGTTTCTTCGCGTAGTTTGTGAAGACTGCAAACAGGAGAAATCAGTAGCGTTTAGCTGTAATAAACGGTTTTTTGTCCAAGCTGTAGTGCCAGACGCATGACCGAGAGTCCAAACTAATGCGTGATGAAGTTTTATATGGATATCCAGTACGTTAATGAGTGTTGAGTTTGCCCATTTCTCTAAGGTTGTTACTCGGCAGATATTCCAAGTATTGAAGTGACATCATTAAAATTATACATCGTGCTATTGCACAGATATTATTCATCAAGCAGGGTACCTTAAAAAAGTAAGCAAACACAGGAGCGGTAACTGACACCCAGCGTTTTGGAAGTGCGTTGAATTTAAACATTCACTTTCACATGCTTTTTGCGGAAGGCGTATCACACAAAAAAGAAGACAAACCAAGTTTAAATACGTTATAGCGCTAAGCTACAGTGATATAAAGATGCTCGTAATTGCTAATAGCAACGAGATTGGCCCAATATCTGGAGGAGATAGGCTTAACTCACGAGGTTTTATGGGATATTTGCACCCAATGCTATAGAGCGTGCCGAGGTAACGGCTTCACAATGTGGCAAGAATAGCCCGTGCTTATCGGAAAATCTAAAAGACTTAATTAGGCCCTACAATGAGCGCGCTATGTCATGGGGACAAAGATTAAAAAGAGTATTCAATATTGAGAGCTACGTCTGTAAAGCTGGTGAAAAAAATCAATTTCAAAGTGATTACCCGTATCACAGAACCAGCCGTTATCCGTAAGGTTTTGGCATACCTTGACAAGACATTTTCCGGCGCAAAAAAACGATTCGCTTATACTGTCACTTCGAGCCCCACCTGACGTTGCTCCATTCAGCAACTGCATCACTCAACGCGACTTCGAACTTGGTGCAAAAAGAACAAAACCAGGCCAACATTTGAAAAAGAAAAATGTTGCGGAAAGAGTTTTCACATGTCTCATTGCAGATTTCCGCACCAATGACCATTTCAATTACCTATCTTAACGGCAACTAGTTCAGTGACTCCTATAAAGTATCCATTTAACACGGATGCAACTAGCCTTCAATACAGCTAGTACAGTGGGGATTACGTAGCGTTGATATTTCTTATACGCGTATTCTAATAACTAATCGTTTTTTAATTTACCTAGCGCTAACCCGATAAAAGTAAGAGCAAAAATAGTAAATGTAGAAGGTTCAGGGACTTCAGCGCTTATCGTATTTATGGTTATCTTCCAGTCCAGAGTTGCTTCGCAAATACCGAAGCAATGGTTTGGGTTTAAAGTCCAGCCTCTTCGAGTGAATCGAATTCGGTTTATTGTTGGATCATCTATTGATAAAGGGCCTGTGGTAGTTTGCGACACTGAGTCAATCTCGTGCCTTACGTACTTTGGGAAATAGCTATTTGAACTGTAAATATAGAAGGAACTTACAAAAAACCAGTCACCCGCGAATAGTGTATCAGTAACGTCTCTAGCGGTGATTTCATAATCTATACTTGAAAATATAATATCATCTTGTAAAAAGAGATCATAAGAATCGCTATCGTCAAATCTATCGCTGCTATAGCGGGTATAAGTGCTCCCTAGTATTTGATTAACTCCACCACTCAATGTCAACTCATGGCCATAATAGGAGTGTGCACTATCGTCTCCGTCAATAGACTCATCATAGACGATTCCTGCATTAGCGATCTTAGTTGCACACAAAATAAAAGCAGCAAACGCTATTCTCAGCATTTTCAAATTCATTAAACATATCCTTTGTTTTATCTATCTGGGATGGTGGAGAGATTATTCAATTATAGAAATCTATATGAATTTTAAGGCAAAATAAATGCCATTTGAAATCTTTTTTTTATGCGTTTAACGATTCTTAAGAAAGGTAATTTTCAGTTTGTAAAATTTTTTGACAACTTTTTTAATCTAAAAAAATAATAAACTCTTCTTTAAGGTGCAGTTTTTTTAGTAAAAAATGTAATGACTTTTTGTGCCATTCTCAGATAATCGAGATTATAGTTAATCAAGTTTTAGCGGGTGGTTATGAGCACTGCAATAGTGTTTTCTTAATACCTCATCAATCTACTTATCTCGTTAAGCGAGCATATTGAATAGGTGCGATAATTAGAGCGAGATTTGCGACGTGGAAGTTCCTTAAAAATTCAAAACTAGCGTGAGAAGTTTTTTATTTTCGCTGAGCGAACAGATAGATAAGTTTTCTCTAACTTTTTCACTTGCAGAGTATGTACGACGAGCGATACACTGATTAAAAAAAGGCTATGTGATATTTGAATTATTAGCTGCAATCGCAGATTAATTGGATTATCTAAATAAGCACAAGAACAATAACAGGGTAGTTGAATCATGGTCATAACACTAGCGACACTTGGTAGCATTGCTTCTCTTTGCGGTTTGGTACAATACAACTTTGACAATATTAATAAAAATGATAACGACAAAATGTATTTATCTTTGCTATCGATGCTCGCGCACTTTGGTGCATCGTGGAAGCAAATTCATAGTGACTACCACTCTCTAATTGCTAGTATTAACCCAATAGTTGAGTTACTTACTGAATACAGAGATGGCATGAGAGTTCCTCATACGACAGGTTCTGTAGCTCCAAATTCATTGAGAAAAGTTATTCATAGCGGGAATCTCAACGCCGCATGCTTAACATTTAAAAATCAAACCAAAAAGTCAATGAGGATAATTTCAGGAATGAAATCTCCAAATGATGAAAATTGGAAAAAAAATATTGCAGAATTAAACAACTCTGGGTTTAGAAGACTTTCCGAGAACCTAGTTGAAATAGCTGAAGACAGAGATATCGTTGTAGAAATCCACCAAGAATTTATGGTTTTCTTAAATGAAATTTCCAAATTCTCAGCAAATATAGACTGGGATTCTAATCATGTAGACTTTTTTATCGACAACCGTGCTTTATTATCAACTAAATACCATGAAGTAATACGCAGAACGGACAACGTGATAATGCAAATGCTTGATTGCTTCGACTTGGTCACAAGAGAATTACAGTACAAATGAAATCTCAAAGTGTTGACTACATTGTTGAAGAAAAGCTTACTTGGCTTGTCCAAAAATCTAGTCATTTGAATAATCAATTACACTCAGATTTTAAGCTATTAGATAATGACGATGATTCTAAGGTTAATGATTTTCCTTACAAAGATATAGTTCTGAAATTCATTGATGAAATTTCTGTGGTAATTGAGACAGCAGCAGAAATAGCCAACCTCACCTTTGAAGAAGATAACAATGTATACGATGTTGCGACAGAGATTATTCACAAATGGATGAGTATTGCTTCTCTGTATGGTGTTAGGTTGACCTTTCCAAAAGTGGTTAAAGACAATCGTTTGAATAGTTTAATTGAATTGCAGGATCGTAATCGTAAACAGATTAGAGGGATTGTAACCAGCACCTCAATGAACAAGACCTGTAAAGTTTATGTTGAAAGAATTGTTATTCACAAAGTTACAGGAAAGAGGTTGAAAAAGTCTACCAACTATTTAGTTCATGATGAATACGAGCAATGTAAGTTAGGGGACACTGTCGTTGCTAAGTTGACCAGACCTATCAGCAAAAGAAAGACTCACGCTTTGTTCGCAATATTGAAGCGAGAAGGTAAGAATAAAAAGCAAAACTCATATCAAATAGACCTATTTTGAATTGCTTTTCGAATAATACAAAAAATTTTATATGTTAGAAGCCTAAGCTTTTAGATGTGACCTTATGTGATAGCTTCACGGTTATTGGTCTATATCAGTTTCTTTAAGTGACCTAATCGTTTTCTATCTTTTCTAGGTCAAATTGTTTCTTCATTGATAAGTGGGGTGTTTTTTATTCACTTTAAAATACTGAGACAAATAGTCGGATACTTTCGTATGGATTTAACCTAGGTTTTTGAAACAATCAACTCTATTGTTGTCAATTCACAATGTCTACCTTATTTAGTTTGTATGTGTTCTTGGTTTGCTCAATATTAAAAGGCTACAATTCCAAAAGACAGCACTTAAAATAAAGTTAAGCTAAGTCTGGCCGACTCAGTACTTAAATTCTGCTTCACGCAAATAGAAGAAAGTCAGACTCGGCTTACTCTATCAGTGCAAATGTCAGGTTAACTGTTACTAATCAAACTGGTTTCTGTACATTTTAAGAGCTTTCTTAGCTAGCTTGTCTCAGGTGCAATAACCTGATACTAATTCAATCTGTTGCATAAGATCTGTATTTTATAGAGTCTATTCTTTCACCTCTAAAATCGACTAATTGCACGGAGATCTCGAAGGATTGCTCCTTGCTGACCTTCTTTTTGATTTCACCAATGATTTTTCCGCCAACATTATCTTTGTCGACAACAAAAATTATTTGAACCATCGATCGTTTTTCTACCCTAGTAGATTGTCGCTTATCTGAAATTGAAGGGTAAGACATATACATCGGCTTCTGATAATCCCCCTGCGGAGAAGTTAAATCCACACTAATAGGTATAGACTCTTTATAACTATCGATTTTCATCGTGCCGTCATACTTGATTAAGCCATCTGTATCACCTGAATTAAGTAAAGTGACAACAATCTCGAAGTCACCAGTACGAACACTTTTGAAGCTATCCATCTCAACAATAAGCTGATTAATTGTAGTAATGTAATTTTTTACGTTGCTTTCAGCACGCTCAAGGGAAGCTAAAACTTCTCCCTTTTTCGTCTCGTTAGGTTCGAAATATAAGGATGGTATTGATACCAAGTCAGTTGCAGCTAGTAACTCCTTTCCAGATGCATTGTCACTAATCGAGCTAATATTCTTTAACGCAGAACTCAATCTATCTGCGAAAATATCTGCTGATGCTTTTTTTGTATTGAGGTGCATTTTAAGCCACTCAAGTTGACTATTGCTAAGTTCATCAGGTAAGTCTGGAAGCAAGTAGCCACCTGAAGAGAACATGCTAATATGTGATGAATTATTTATAACAGCTAGTCTTTTACGATCTATGGCGTACTTTTTTGTCGCGGGAATAACCTCAACGTTCTGAATAGTAATCCTATCTCTAGAGAGGTAATCGTTTAGCTGGTACCCCAAAAAAGTACTTATAATAAAGATAAGTACACCTGTAATAATTTCGACTCTCATATCACAATACAGTCCCATTTATTTCTAACGTAGTCGCTAGCGTAAGGTAGCAGTTGCCTAAATATGAAGCTTAAAAGACTATAACTGAACAGTTTTACCTTCAATATGAACAGAAATTAGTTCATTTTTCACGGTGTACATGTGCGCTAAGCTTCTCTCTATCAAGGATTATTAACCTTCATTTTCTTATAGTCATCATGTGCTCTTTTTAATCCGCTACTGATTAAGCTACTCGAATGACTGGTTATCGTTTTAAACCAAGACTTCAAAAAGTTGACTCTGATGACTACGTACTTAGGGTTTTCGTTTTGGCGAGTTGAAAACCGGTAGGATTGGGTGACAAAAAATCTAAAGTATTGCAAGACCTCACCAAGTTCACTCAATCTAAAAACTTTTAAGTAATTACAGTTTTTTTCCCACTCGCTTTTCAAAAAAGTTGTGTAAAAGGTAATCCAAGAAGAGTTAATGGCATATGTTAGGGAAATTTCCGGATGCGCATAGCTGCAAGCCTGCGCCAATCCGCCTCCAAGTGAATGCCCTGTTGTCGCGAAGACTAAAGTAGGTAAGTTCGTATCGTTCTCTCTTATTTTTTCCTGTATCAGAGTATTTTCGATTTCCTTTTTTAACGCCTCAAGAAATGCATTTATTCCTCTAATTACTTGAAGGTAATATGAGTTTGATTCACTTATATAATGAGAGATTATACTCAAATTACCGTGCCACCAATCGCGCCAATGAGTGAAGCGAGTGCCTCTAAAGACGATAGCGACAAAAACTTTACTACCTGAAAACTTGTACCAAGCTTGTACCTTTAGTTCGCTTTTAGTTCGAAATTTTACTTTAGCAGGTTGCCAGCCGTTTATTATTTCAGGCACCTCGTTTTCATATACTAAATCACATAAAGCTGCATACTCATGGATATACTTTAAGTCTTTATCAATTGAGCCATTGAACAAGTCATGTATTGAACGATTGTGTGGTTTTCCCGGAGGTAATTTTACTGATATTTTTTCCTTAAGTTTATCCGCGTCTTTTGGCATATATTTTTCCTTAATGTCTGTTATAAATTATTGTCTGGCTTTTTTTTTAATAACAAACTAATCTTCGAATTCACGCTGGCATCGCATTTTTCAGATCTTCCAAAGCAGTTAATAATTGACCTATATCGCTTCGAGCTTGTTTCGCTTCGTCAATAAGAGCTTGAGCATCCTTCTGTTCAAAGGCTTCTGTCAAACTTCCTGTTTTACTAACCAATGAATCTGTTGCTTCTTTAAGGGCTTTCACCGTTGAAGCAATTGTAGATAGTTCTGATGCAGCACTAGGGAAAAAAAGATCCTCCTTGCCATCTTCGGCAAGCTTCTTACTCAATTCGAAAGCGTCTTTAATCTCTGCAAATCCTTTTGCTGCCTTGCCAAATGCTTCAAAAACTTTTCCTGCTTGAGCGAAGTTCATTGCAGTAAAGATTTGGTGTAACTCTGTTTTACGTTCGAAGTCATCAACTAAACTGACTTTAGATTGGAAGTCTTGTGATTCTACAAGTCCATTTTCACCTGCTGCTCTGGCGTTTCTAAACGCAACCAGTGCACAGTAGGCATCCATTTCAGCTTTATTGCTCATAACGAATCTCCATATTGTTGTTAACTGAATCAGTAATTGGGTTATTCATTGGTGTCAAACCCCTCACTTATGGCTTTCAGTCTTTCAATAGCTGACTTTAAATTGTTGACGGTTAGATTATTACAAGATGATTTGAGTGAGCGGGTTCCTCCGCAATTTGCTAAAAATTTTGATGTCTTCTTATGTGCTGATGACCAAGCTTCAGCCGCGGCAGCAATAGCAATTAATTGGCTCTCCATCTGTTTAGCCCAATGATATTCAGATGCTAGCGAACTGTTGTAATTGATGTAGTTGTCCTGAACTCTCTCCAGGGTCTGTAAGCGGGATGTTAGAGCACTTTCTCTTGTGAGGTGACACTGAAGGATGGCACTATTTTTTTCATGTTTTGGTTGGCCGCAGTAATCTGGTAAAGGGTTAACAGATGTTTCCTTTCGATTACATGTACAGTCGTTCAGAATACTCTCATAAAGGTATTCCATGTTTTTGTACGCATTAAATTTTTCGTAGTATCCAATTTTTGCGGGACCGTTCATCCCTCTATGCGCAGAAACTCTTAACCCGACAATATTAACTGTCAACTTTTCTAGTAAATTTGATTGTATGCTGATTATACTTACTAAGTTTTCAACTGCGGGCGTAGCTTTTTCCATCGCTAGAGCAAGCGTATCTTGTGCTTCAATTCGAGTATAAATATCGGCTACTTCACTTAACAGTTGCGTAAACCCTTCATATGCAACTGCTGATGGGGGATAAGCTAAACTCAAAGTATCGCTTATGGATTTTACCGATTCTGTCAGAGACTCCACACTCTCTGCACCAGTTTCACCTGCAGCAGCCAGGTTAGCTAATGAATCACTATAGGAAACCATTGCGGCCAGTGCACCATCTATAGTTGCTGTGTGAGCGATAAACAATTCGGCTTCTTTTTGAAAGCGGTCTGCATCTTCTGACAACATGATTTCATACTGCTGTCTTTTATCACTGTCTGTTTTTACCCAACCCTGTACTTTACCTGCTTCAAGATTTTTATTGAGATCGTTTATCTTTTGCAGTATTTCTTGATGTGTAGTGTTTACCGATGTGCGAAGGTTTTTTGACTCTTGGGCAAATGATGTGAGATCTGGCGTGTTGGAGCATGCGGAGAGTATCAGTAAGCCGCTCGAAAGAACCAAAAGCTTTAAAAGTGATTTAGACATTTATCTTCCTTAATTCATGTGGTCGTTTACGTAAAAGGAGAAACCACAGCATTCAAGACAGCGTAAAATGCAAATACTCTTATTTATCGCGTTATTTTGTATGAAGAATGTTCAATATTGTTCTTTGTTTAAACTACAGCTCTTCTGTTTAACTCTCTTTAAATAGTCCGCAAACTAATTTAGTCAAAAGCTTACCTAAGTTTGAGAATTAGGAGCGTTCACAGGTAGTACGTCATGTTCGCCATCCCACCATTCAAAGTACTTTTCAGCGCCTTCTTTTCCAGACTTCACAAGCGCGTTCTTCTTCGCATCACTCAAATCAAAGTCGAATGTGCTGATACCCTTAGTATCTATGTATACTGTGCGTTGCCAATCATCACTGTGAAGGTGTTGACTATCCTGGATTGACATTACTGTCTTGATAAGTTGCATACTGTAATCAAGAAAGTTCTGAATATTTACACTTTGTGGTGTTTGGCCATCTCTAAAAATTCCAATCTCTTTCGCGGAGTCGAGTCGGAAACCCAATGTCTCTTTGTTATAAAAGTACTGACTGTTTTGAAACCCTGCTGCCTGTAATTTGGAATTTTCTTTGTCGTAGTAGTCTGTCGCTCTTTTGTGTTTTTCTACTTCAATATACTTCGCTCGGTCAAACAGCTTTACGGGGTAGTTATTAATAGCGCCACCATCAACGAAAACGTCATCTCTATCGTCTCTGATTGCGCGGAAAAACAATGGAATTGACATGGAACGTCGGACTGCATCTACGACACGCATCCTAGGAGTGTGCTCATATGAGTAAACTTCGCCGAAAGACGTAGAAATGTTACTCGCATAAATATATAAACTTCGATTAGTGCTTTCGAAAAGCGATTTGAAGGTGACGTCAGCTGTCCCTGTTTTTTGTTTGAGTAAGTCACCCATCCAGTCTCGAAAATAGTCGCCTCTATACCAACCATACTCAGTGCCAAGACGACGCAGATCCTTAATTGCACCCCAGCTGTCGTCTTTAAAGTCATTGAAGTCGAGCTTTTTGAGTACTTTTAGCATTTCATTGTTGCTATAGCCGGCAGCAAACATTGCTGCATTTATAGCTCCAGCTGAAGTGCCTCCGACACGAGATATATTCTGCAGAATGCCTTTGCTTTCCAAAACACGCATAGTTCCGACGTAAGCAATCCCTTTTACACCACCACCTTCAAATACAAGGTTTCTAAACGGATAGTCCATTATCTTGTCCTTTTCAAAAGCTGTTTTTGATTAAGGGTTGTTTAAAATTTAATCAATCTAAAGGTATCAGGTAATTTTTCTGTTAACAAGTATTTTACTAATAGAAATTAATGAAAATTGAAAATCAATTTTAAAAGTTAGTTAAGGAGAGAAGCGCATAATCCCTTCAATAGAAAAGGAATGACCAGAATGAGTAAATTAAAAAACCTGATAATCTTTAAGAAATTCGAGGATGGATTTATCGAAGTTGTGAGTAAGAACTATCTTTCAATCACTACAGCGAAGTTGATAGATAAATATTTAAGTTTATTTCCTCTAGTTTGTTGAGCGATCAACTGGTTCGTAGCATCCTAGTTAGGTAAACCGATATCTAGCGAATAAATAACGGGCACGCGTTTCAGCTAACAGTTCTAGACACCTATACGCTAGGCATCAAGTTTCAAACATATCTCGCTAACGAAAAGACTAAATGACTGAACTATCAAATAAAGAACTCGATAACATTGATGAAGTAATGAACGACATCATGGAAAAAAAGGCTTTTATTGAACACTCCTATTCAACCTACAAAGAGGCCAAAGGGCGTGATAAACAAGATATTGCCAACTATGATTATAACTCGGTGTGTAAAAACGCAATTTCAGCGATTGATAACAGCTTTAATCTGCTACTGAGTTACTTTCCCTCAGAAGTTGAAGAGAGGATAAAAGGCAGTAGCGAAGATGAAATGAGTAACTCGCTGAAGCTCGCGATTATTCTGAACAATGAAGTAAATAACTTTAAGGCGGATGGTTCGACAAAAAGAACCTTTAAGCAAAGGGCAGATACTATCTTATCGTCAGAAACGTTTCGAAAGTCTGCAAAAGCCGAAGGCGTAGATCCTGATATTGAAGGTGCTGCAAGGGAAGAACTTCTCAAACTTATCAATAAAGGCAAACCTACAACAAAGATTTACTAAAAATATACCCCTATGTGTTTTGGTCAATAAAATCGAGGCCTAGAGCATATACACCCCCCTGTTTTTTCATAAAGGGGGGTACCCCTTCCTACTATTTACCGCTTCTTTATCATTGTTAAATCTACGGGCATTTTAATCAAACTAAGAGAGCCCAAATGAAAGTAACAACACAAACAAAACTCCTATCACCTCAAGAAGTAGCAGAACAACTGGGCGTTACGCTAAACACGCTCGCAGTATGGCGCTGCCACGGCTCAAGTTCTTTGTCTTATGTAAAAATAGGTCGCTGTGTGCGCTATTGTGCGGAAGATGTCGAAGCGTTTATCAATGCGCATAGGTTTTATCATGCGGATAAGCCGGTGAGCGCTTGTGACTAACACCTCAATTAATGCCATTCGATCTATATCGATAATAACCAGATCATTGAATACTCAGGAAATTGAGGTAGAAGCGCATGAATAAAAGTCTAGAGCCTGAAACTGTAGCTGAAAATTACGGGAAGCTTAATCCCGAACATCCCCCTGTCTTTATCGACTTTCTTAAACTCAGGGTAGATGATGTTGAAGCGCCAAATCATTATTTTGAAATGATTGCGCTTCAGTTGCGTAAATACGATTTACTAATTAGTCACAGGCAGTGTAATAGAAGTCGAGGTTACGACTGCGCCTACAAGATCGTTACAACAACCCAAGCACAAAATGTTGTAGGTAAAATAGAATACAGCGAACGATACAAAAGGGTACTGCTTGAATTGACTGGTCTTGGATGTGCCTGTATCGAAAAAGCTGAGTCAGATTACGTATGGTTGCAGGCGCTCGTTGCTCAACCAGCAGTAACTATACGGCGTATAGATTTGGCGCTAGATGATGAAAATGGACTTTATCAAATTGAAAAAATTGATAAGGACTATTCTCGTGGTCGGTTTAATGCCGAAAGTGGTAAACGACCTAAAAAAGAAAACCTAGGTAACAAGGTAGAAGGGAGAACTCGTTATATCGGAGGCCCAACCGCATATAAACGAGGCCGCTTTTATGAAAAAGGTAAGCAATTAAAGCTTACATACTGTAGACCTTGGATGCGACATGAAGTCAGGTTTGTTTCAAATGATCGCGACCGAATACCAGATGAAACTATTCGAAATCGAGCAGATTATTTCTACAGTGCATTTCCGAGAGCAATGCGGAAGTTGTTAGGCAAGCACAGCGTAATTCCTATTACTGAGCGTTTTATGCGTGAATATGTGAGTGATGTATCAACTAGAGTGGCCAGTTGTAAACGCCAATATGGCCCGCTTATAGGAACGCTAACCGAACATCATGGCGCAAAAGCAACGTGCGAAATGTTGTCTCGCATTGGAAGATGCAAGGTTATCGAGCTCCCACCCTTTGTTGATGAAGTTTCGTTAGCTGATTGCACCGAAATTATTGCTCTGCAGTCGGGTGAAGCTATATGAAATACACTAAGTTTACAGATGGCTTACTTCGCCAGGCAAGTAAAGAGAATTTTGTTTGCCGAGACATCATTGTTCCGCAACTGCAATTCCGTCCAGCAAAGGCTCACGGAAAAGTTGGCTATTTTCATTGCTTATATTCAGAAGGCGGAGTTTCCACGAGCAAGGCATTGGGTGAATATCCAATTGTTAATTTACAAGAAGCACGTAAACAGGCAAGAAAGTGGCTAGTAGAGCAACACGCAAAGCGATACAAATTAAGCAGTGTAGAGCGATTTACTAACGTGGGTGAGCTATTAGACTGGTATCAGTCAAACATCGCACAACAGGAACTTAATTCGTTTCGAACGATAAAAAATAAATCGCATAGAGTTGAAAGTCTTTTACGCCCGTATTTATTTGAAGTTGGTATATCAGATTGTTCTTCGCAGCTTTTAGATAAAGCTTGGTTGAGGCCATTAAACAATAGGTTTTCACCGAGCACGCTGCGGGGCGCATTTCAAACGTTGAAAGCTGCGTTTAAGCAAGCACATGGGCTTCGCTATATTGACGAAAATCCTTTATCGGACCTTAACTTCACCATGCTGTTACCAGCTTCGATTAAACCTAAAAAAGCAGCGCTTGCCGGATTACCTTTAAGCGAAGTCATAAAACAATTTCAGCATTTCAGTCCACCAGACCGTTTTCTATGTTTGCTTTGTCTGGGCTTTCTTACACGAAATACAGAAACAGTAATGGCGCGGTGGAGGGACTTTGACACGGAGAAGGTGTCTTGGAGTATACCTGAAGAACACACTAAAACTGGCTCAGCACTTACCTTGCCACTATCAACATATTCTCTGACGTGGCTAGCGGATTACAAAAGGCAGCAGAGGCGATATTGCCGAAGTCGTTTCTTATTTCCGGTAAAGCAGGGACGTAATAGTTGGTCTTCGAGTTATGCTGCGCAAAGGGTTATGAAAGTGAGTAAGGGAAAATTTACTCTTCATGATTTACGTAAGTATGGTTCAACATATTTGCGCGATAGCGGTGTTGACTATTATTTGGTGGAGCGACTTCTTAATCACAAAAAGACGCACTTAGACTCAACTTATATTCTCACCACATTGCGTAAACCCTTGAAGGACGTCATAGATACGTGGCATGAAAAAATCAATAGAGAATGTAAATAAATATATGAAAGCACAAGGATATGTGTTTCTCAATTATCGTTCTTGGCCAAATAGACTAAGCAACTTTTTGAGTCTGAGTGCCTATCCCAATACATGGAGTGGGCTCGTATACCATAGAACATAAACAGCTCCAAATACCCAACGGAGTTGGAGTCAAAAATATTATATGAATATTCTCGGAATGAAAGCGTTTCCCAAAACTGTTCATCCTTTATAAGAGAGAGCTTTTTAGTCTTATCGTTGTCCAATGAGCTGGATAAAACATCAGTTTCAGACCAAATATTCTTCCAATCAACAAGGGACAATCCATCGTATACTCTGTTAGAAAAGTAATTGTCCCAATAAATTTCAATGTAATCTAAGGGGAAGCCAATCGTACAGAAGCTGGTGATACAGTTTTTTATTCTGGTGCTTGGAGGGGACTCTTTTGGAAATAATGCATCGAATGCAATTACCGAACCAAAGCTATACCCGTGCAGCTCTATTTTTATATCTTCCCCTTCTTTTTCAATTATTTCCTCTATTAGCTTTGATAGTTTGCCTAGAATTTTCTGACGTTGTTCGCCAGTACTAAGGTATTGATTAGCACCTAAATACTCAATAGCTGTCTTTGCAAAAATAGTTTTAGAGGCTGGTGAGAGCATCATTGTGACAGCAAAAGAAGTGACTATCCCACTAGCTACAGGTTCAATCCAATTTAGAAACTCGCCAAACCAAGAGTTATTAACAGTATCTCCTGATTGATCCATCATGCCGTTTAAAACAGATAACACCGATGGAATTAAGAATAATAGGTACATGCCCAAAACGGCATAAATGATAAGGAAATATGAGGCTTGAATTTTCGATCTTTTCTTTATGTGAAAATTGAAATCGAAAAAAGATTTCATTAGGGAAGGAAATCTAGCGAGCAAGACTAAGCATAAAACTAAGAATCGCTTCAAAATATTAGCATCAGAGTAATTACTAGTGAGAAATTGGGCGTAATCGAAATTATAGAGTTTATAGACTATTTTCTCATCTTGCTCACTACTCTTGCTTATAGTTACAACGTCGACAGAAAGCCCTTCCTGACTGTATTCCATTTCACTTATTTCAGCCTTATATGCGTTAGAAGCAACTGGGTCCTCCTCATCAAGGGCTTTTGAGAGCCGCTGCGCGTAGTCGCGTAACGACATTGGATACATTTCTTGACCGAGCCCAGCTAAATAGATTGCTCTTTTCATACACATCCCTGTTTGTTACGGACTTTTCGTGACCAGTTTAGATTCATGTTTTTTTACAAGATGCATCATCTTAAGATATACAAATCGAACAAAAAGTAAACAGTTTGATTTTTCGTTTAGTTAGTTTGTGACTACTTTGAGCGCTTTAGATGTGGCAGTTTCGTTTCTGTTTGTTCCCATATAATTGGATCGCACAATTACATAGGGGATCTAAAATAACCCGGTGGATCACTAAATCTTCTAATAAGAGATTTAGTAAAAAAGCGTATTGCTGCTAAATCTAAATATAATTTGGGGTCAATATTACAGTGTTTCCGTGGTGAAAAATGCGGAGTGAAATTAACACGGTTATCACTTAATCGCTTTTAACGTAGGGACTGCAGGTGATTTTGGAAGCGATAACCGTGTTGCATTACGTGTAAGCGTGAGGGGCGCCAAAAATCGGCATATAGAATGGGTAAATTGGACTAAAGGTAGCACGCACCCACTTGGAATCTTCATTTTCTATTCTTCATGGAAAAGCGTTACTTGAGCTCTCACGGCGAAGTGCATCTATTGGATACGATTATGCTTCTACGAGTCTATCGTGCTTAATACGGAGGGCGCTATGATAAAAGAATCGGGGAACGCTATTGTTTAAATGGTAATACCTTTGTTGTTTTGTTTGATGTCACCAAGAGTTTCTTCGCATTTTGTATACTCAAGTATGGCGCCACTTGTTCAAATCAGTTAGCTTGAGGTAACAATAGAAGCATTTATAAATTTGACGTTAAAAATTAGCGTTAAAGTCACAAATTCTAAGGTTTATTACATGGAAGTTATCTACATTTTTGTTGTCGCATTTTTCATTTGGCTAATATTCAAACCCAAAAGCGATGTGGGGAAAGTAAGGGTAAATACGAAATACAATAAAAAGGAAGCTGGTCCTAGAAAAGAGACTGTTACTGTATTGAGAAGTTCCTCGGCTGAAAAAAAATCAGACGAACAAAACAAAGTCGATACTGGAGCATGCGATGAAAATGATAAAGAGAATATTCAACTAACTCGTAATAATCTATCAAGAATTAGCAGCAAAAAGAAAGCTAGTATAGATTCAGCTAAGAATAGTGACAAAGCGAAAATCGCTGAAGAAAAAGAAATAGATGTAAGAGATAATCCGATACAAGCTCCAAATAGTAGCACTACCACAAAAACGGCTTCGAATTATTTGACTTCTCAGCTTGCTAGTCAACCCCAACTAACTTCTACGTCAAGAATTGAGCATGCATCCAGTTCATCTTCTGCCGATGACGGTCTTGCTTCCTTCAATATTTATGAAAGCGCACAAACTCACAGCGATTTTACAAAAGTCGGTAAAAAGGGGGCGTGGATTGGGAAGTATCAAGAGGTTAAAGTACACGACCGCTTACTCAGAGGATTTCTATATGTCGGTGAGCAACTGGAATCTTTACGAGGATTTAAACCAGAACCTGCATTAGTAAGTAGCTTGTTACCTGCTGCCAAGCCATCAATCAACCAAAGTGTTTTTTACATTGATGAGTCTTTAGGCTACTGGCCCAGTTATGATTCATTATCAAAACAATGTAGGGGGTCTTACCTTGACTGGTTAGCGACAGAACGAAATTTGGAAAATACACCGATAGGCTTCGTGTTCATATATTTTAATGGTCTTGAGCGATTCGTGATAGAAAACAGTAAGGATATTGAAACCAATAGGGTCCATTTCAAACATATTTTTGATGAGGTGCTTCGCTTAAATAAGCAGTTTAGCTCTAGTCGTTCTTTTCTTAGCTATTCCTCAAACTTACTCGAACTGATGTACCTGCTAAAACCTGATTTATTCGAAAGTAAAAAAGATGAGCTTCCCCGAACACGTCATTCTTTGCTTTTCAAATTTCGATTAGCAGAACAAGTAGTTGAATCACAAAGGATCGGAGATTCATTAGCGCTTGAATGGATTAAAAATACTGAGCATTACAACCTTAAAACTGCGGCAAGACGTTGCGAAGTTGAATTTGATTCCCTATTTAAAATGTATTTTAAACAGAAGTTTCCTGATGGGATACCTGTTAAGCCCAATAAAACTCAATTGAACGCGGAGTACTATCCCGCCAATAATGGTATTCCTACTGTGAGGATTTCATTAGATGGACTGCCCGATCCAAGTATTTTAAAAGGCCCGATAAACAAGCTAATCCCTCTAGCTGACAAAGTTTCAGAAGAGTTAGCAAGCTATAGCAGATATTTAGGTAAAGCGGATACAACGAAAGATGACTTAGCTGCATTAATGCTACTTCCTACTGCAATCGCGAATAGCCAGCAATCGCCGCTAGTCGAAAAGTTTAAAGCTTGGGCACAGACTATCATTTCTGAAAATGAGGGACTTACGGAAGTTGCAGAGTTTTGGTTACAGACTGGGCTGCCGAAACCAAAAGCCATTAATAAAAAAGAAAGTGAATTGATTTGTAGTCTGGCAAACTTTGCGAATGTTGGGGTTGCTCCTGATTTAAGGTATCACCACGCAAAACTTAAGTTAAATGGGAAAATAGTCTTGTTTTCACCTGGTCATGAGAACGGCTTTACCCCCAGTCATACATTTAACCAAGTGGGTGTGGCCCTTCGCTTAGGAGCGATGGTTGCCTGTATAGATGGTTTTGTTGACGAATCAGAAAGCACTGCGTTACAGAAGCTTATTGCGCATGATGAAAAGCTAACAGATACAGAAAAGCGCTCTTTGCAAGCATATTTGACATGGCGCTTAGCGACACCTTCCGACAATACCGGTTTGAAAAATCGTCTTAGTAGCTTGGGTGCAAAGGAGATCGAGTTTGTTAAGCGGTTTATTATTTCTATAGCACTTGCTGATGGCAATGTTGATAACAAAGAAGTAAAGCAGATCGAGAAACTCTATACGAGTTTAGGGTTGGACAAAGATACAGTATCGAGTGATATACACCAACTAACTACGAGTAGTCATCAATCAGTTTCCGGACGCGAACGTTCATCAGAATTTTCCATTGATGAAGCTATCTTAGCGCTTCATGAGAGTCAAACCACAGAGGCGAAAAGTATGCTAGAGGAGATATTTACCTCTGATGAAGATGATGAAAGTGAAAGTTTAGAACTTGCTGAATCTTCAAATGATATTAATGGATTAGATCAAGCTCATAGCCAGCTTTATGAAAAGCTATGTACTCAAGCGCAATGGAGCCGTAACGAAGTGGCTAAATTATGCGGTGATCTTAATCTTATGATTGATGGTGCAATCGAAACCATAAATGATTGGGCGTTTGATTTAGTCGATGCGCCAGTTGTTGAAGATGATGGCGAAATATACATCGATGAAGAAATAGTTGAAGAAATAAGGGAGTTATAGCAATGGCAGCCAAAAAAATTAGAGCTAGAGAGCGAGATGCTATTATCCAGTCGCTTAAATCCGGTGTTACGCCAAAAGTAGGAATACAGCATATACAGGTAGGCAGAGGCAACGAGTTAAAAGCTCTGATTGCGGATATAGATCGGGTTACTGAAGGTGGCTCAGCTTTTCGTTTGATTATTGGTGAATATGGTTCCGGTAAAACTTTCTTTTTAAGTGTTGTCAGGGCTATAGCTTTGGAGCGAAAACTGGTAACCGTGAATGCTGATTTATCTCCGGATAGACGTATTCATGCATCATCTGGACAAGCCAGGAATTTATACTCTGAGCTCATGAGGAATATGTCCACTCGCAATAAGCCTGACGGTAATGCTTTAACAAGCGTAGTAGAAAAGTTCATTACTGAAGCGCGAAAAGAAGCTGATAATAACGGTAAAGATATCACCACTGTGATTCAAGAAAGATTATCTTCATTGTCAGAACTAATGGGAGGATACGACTTCTCTAAAGTGATAGAAGCTTACTGGACTGGACATGAAACAGACAATGAGACGCTAAAAAACAATGCAATAAAATGGTTAAGAGCCGAATATGCAACTAAGACCGATGCACGCAAAGATCTTGGGATTAGGAGCATTATTTCTGATGCATCGTTTTATGATTCTTTAAAGCTAATGAGCCTATTTGTGAGGCAAGCAGGTTACGAGGGCTTATTGGTTAACCTCGATGAAATGGTAAACTTATACAAACTCAATAGTACTCAAGCGCGAGTGTCGAACTATGAACAGATCTTACGGATATTAAACGACTGTTTGCAGGGATCTGCAGAGTATCTAGGCTTTTTACTCGGGGGAACACCTGAGTTCTTGCTTGACCCAAGAAAAGGCTTATATAGCTATGAAGCACTACAATCACGCCTAGCAGGTAATACATTTGCAAAACAAGCTGGTGTTATTGATTATTCATCGCCTGCGCTACATTTAGCTAGCTTGACGCCTGAGGAGTTATTTATTCTTCTGAAAAATTTGAGGCATGTTCATGCCTCTGGTGATGAAACACAGTATTTAGTACCAGATGAATCCCTTAAAGCATTTTTAGTACATTGCAGTAAAACGATTGGTGATGCTTATTTCAGAACTCCAAGAAATACCATAAAAGCCTTTTTAGATATGCTCGCAGTAATAGATCAAAATCCAAGTATTTCGTGGGATAGCTTGATTGCGAAAGTTGATATTGTGGAAGAAAAGCCATCAGATGTTGAGCTTGATATCGTATCAAATGAAGATGGGCTCGCTGATTTCAAATTATGATAGATGCACATGAGAAGCTGGATTTTCGTGTACAGCAGTGGATTTTTAAGCAGGGCTGGAATCATCTACGAGAAATTCAGTGCCTAGCGATTGATCCTATCTTGGCCGGTTGCACTGATGTGCTCATCAGCGCTTCTACAGCAGCAGGCAAAACAGAAGCATTTTTTTTACCCGCAATAAGTACTATTGCAGAGGATAAGCTGGGCGTCGGGATCTTATATATAAGTCCACTAAAAGCACTAATAAACGATCAAGATAGAAGGCTTGAAAGTCTGGCAGATATACTAGACTTACAAGTTACGCCTTGGCACGGTGATAGTGCCCAAGGCCGTAAATCAAAGCTTAAACGAAATCCGTCTGGTATTGTTTTAATAACACCTGAGTCATTAGAGTCACTATTAATACGAGACAGTGGTTGGGTTAAATCTGCTTTTCAAAATTTAAAACACATTGTAATTGACGAATTTCACGCATTCATAGGGACTGAACGTGGTCACCATTTGTTGAGTCTACTTCATAGACTAGAACATTTACTTGGACGCCTAAAAAATCCTATACCCAGAACTGCATTAAGTGCCACTCTTGGTGAATTAGAGACCGTACCACTCTCTCTTAGGCCAAATAGATCATTGCCCTGCAAAATAATTAAGCAAACGCAATCTTCTGCTTCGCTAAAAATGCAGGTCAAGGGCTACATTGAGGTCAATTCAGCAGTAGGTGATGCCGTGCGAGCTGAACGGCTTGTCTGTAATGATTTATATGAACTTTGCCGAGGTGGTAACCATCTAGTCTTTGCGAATAGCAGAAGTCGTACTGAAAACCTCGCAGCAATATTAGCCGATATGTGTGAGAGTAACACTGTACCAAATGAGTTTTTTCCTCATCATGGTTCCCTTTCAAAGGAAATGAGAGAAACATTAGAAGGTCGGCTACAGCAGGAAAGGCTCCCAACTACTGCAATTTGTACCATGACCTTGGAGCTTGGTATTGATATTGGAAAAGTTAACTCAGTTGTGCAAGTTACAGCGCCTCATTCGATAGCTAGTTTGAGGCAAAGAATGGGGCGGTCAGGAAGACGCGGTGGTGCAAGTATTCTAAGGATGCTAATTACCGAGAACGAACTGACAAAGCAATCCAGTATTGTAGATAAGTTACGTCTGGAGCTAGTTCAGTCATTAGCGATCGTCAGACTATTAGTTGCTAGTAAGTGGTATGAACCAGCTGACTCCTCACTATTGCATTTCTCGACACTTCTGCATCAAATATTAGCATTAACTGCCCAGTGGGGAGGAATAAGAGCTGATCAAATATATAGTTTACTGTGTAAGGACGGCCCGTTTCAGCATGTTACCGTCACTCATTTTAAATGCTTATTGTCTCATATGGGCAATACTGAATTAATTACTCAGTTAGGTAGTGGAGAGCTAGTTTTAGGACATGCTGGCGAAAAAATAACGAATCATTATAGTTTTTACGCCGTATTTAAAACACCTGAAGAATTTAGAATTATTTCAGGCAGCAAAACTCTAGGAACACTTCCTGTAGATAGCTTGATTTTAGAAGGTCAACATATCGTTTTTGCAGGGAAAAGGTGGGTGGTTGAATTAGTTGATGTGGAAAAACAGGTCATATTAGTCAACCGCGCTAAGGGGGGGCAGCCTCCTAAATTTGGCGGTGCTGGAATGGCGATTCATGATGTGGTTCGACAAGAAATGTTTAAAATACTGAGTGAGAGCGACTACAAAATAAAGGTTGGCGAACACCGGATAGAGTTTGCGGATGAAACTGCACAGTCATTGTTTCAGGAAGCGGCTAAATTTTTCCAAACAGCTAATCTTTCAAAAGCTAATTTTATTCAGCAAGGCAATAGAGTGGTGATCCTTCCTTGGGCTGGCGATAAAGTTGTAAACACTATCGTTGCTGTACTGATCAGCAAAGGTTTCGCTGCTGGAGCATTTGCAGGAATCATTGAAATTGAAAAGGCCGATGCGCAAGATGTAATCGATGCACTTAAGAGTTTCCAGACTGATGGCACCATATCTGCGGAAGAGTTAGCTGAGTCAATTCCTGAAAAGGCGATTGATAAATTTGATGAGTATCTACCGGAAAATTTGCTTTTGGCTGGTTATGCCGCGAGAGCATTTGATGTCTTAAGTACGAAATTGAAAATCAAAGAACTATTAACAGATTTCGTCTGATAGATTTATTTTGACTAAATTGTAAGTTCAATAGCTTTAGCTCGTTCTTAAGGCTCTTCAACACTACCTACAAATTCGTTGTGTTTTTTATCGTGAAGCGATTGAACTCATTAAAACTGTAGCACATATGTAGCACAGGAAAATATGGTTGGTAGTTACTATCGCTTGAGGCGAGGAAAAATGGTGGCCCCACCCTGACTTGAACAGGGGACCTGCCGATTATGAGTCGGATGCTCTAACCAACTGAGCTATGGGGCCATTTTGAGATGTGCTGTGCAGTTTTTTATTGCAAATTGCTATGCATAACAACCACAAGCGAGCGCAAGTATAAGCAGTTTTATTTGCCTTGTCACGCCTCGCTGGTGGCTTTGTGATTTGTTTGCTTTATTTTTGTTCACTAAGCTGTAGTTTATGTGCCTTGTTTGGTAATTTTACACGTCGCCACCCAAGAGCTAATGCCAAGCCTAATATGCTAAACAGAGTCGTAGAACCGCCTCCACCAGAGCTATTTGAATTAGTATCCGTTGGCAAGCTCACTACACTTTCGTTTACGGTAACAGTAACGGTGTCGCTGGTGCTAACTCCAAACTCATCCGTTGCAGTTAACGAAAAGGTTAAATTGCTTTGAGATGATGGGGCGGTAAAAGACATGGTTAATGTATCTGCATTTCTGATGGTAACCGTGTCGCCGGCGGTTTGCGTCCATTCTACGCTTGTTAACGCGCCTTCGGGGTCTTGGGCGCTTCCCGTTAATTCAACGCTGGCTCTTACATCGGTTTCAACATCTGTTCCTGCGTTTACCACAGGGGCTTGATTGCTCTCATCATCTTTTATCGTAATCAGCGTTTCTACCACACCACCTAGAAGATTGGTGTCTTGTGCAGCAAGCACTAAACGAAATTGTTCGTTGTCTTCTTCGATACTATCGTTAATAAGCGCAATATTGACGGTCTTCGAATTAGTTTCGCCGTCGCTCCAAGTTAGCGTGCCGCTTTGACTGACAAAGTCTTCATTGCTCACTGCTGTGCCGCTTTCCAGTGAATAGTTCACACTTACTTCGCCTTCACTTCCGCCTTGGCGAACAATGTTTAACGCAAGTTCAGAGTCGGTCTCTAAAATAGTGCGTTCGCCAGTGCTTAATTCAACTTTCCCTTGCTGTGCAGTACCGTTAATGGTGACTCGAGTATAACCGCTACCAGAGGTGATGCCTCCTCCTTGTGGGTTAAATAACCTTACGAAAAATACTTCATTGCTTTCAGTATTTTCATTAGCGCTGATGCTTAACGTGATGTTTTTAGCCTGTGTTTCAGATGCACCCCAACTGAGTTCTCCAGACGCTAACATTACATCGCTGCTGGTGGCTGAACCCGCTATTACTTCATACGCAACTGTCATAGCCCCGGTACCTGTCTTATTAACAGGAAGGCTTAAGGTTGTATCAGCATCCGTTTCATAATTAGCCTGAGAGAAGCCCGCGACTGTTGTTGCGCTCAACGTATTGTCTTTTAATACAAACAAACCGCGCTGAATATCACTAACCAAAATATTACCGCTAGGTAGAAACGGGTATACGCCCCACGCACCATTAAAGTTGGTGCTGTTAAAAGCAGGGTAGGTGTCGAAAAAGCCAGCTTCTACAGGCGCGGTAGGATCTGAAATGTCTAGTACCGTTAAGCCACGCTCATAGTTAGACATATAGTAGCGGTTACCTCTTACGTAGCCGTTGTGATCGATAGTGCCGTTGTCACTGGTCCAAATGCTGGCAAGCACAGGTGTTGTGAGTGATGAAATATCAAAAATCATAACCCGGGTATTTAAGCTGAAGTTTCGCTCGTCCAACTCATCGTGAACAAAGGCATACTGCTTGTCTTCACTAAACCAACCGCTATGGGTGTAGGCAACCTCGTTATAACTAATACTACTTAGTTCAGAGGTACTATTTGTGTTCGTGTGATCCCAAAGGCGCATTGCATCTTCATTGAAGTCAAGCATAACCGTACATCCATCAGCCGTAGCATTCACACAGTCAGTTTGCGCTCTTGCGTCGGTAACGCGCATAGATGACGCATCATGCGTATAGTCGGCACGTGTGAGACCGCTAGGTATGTAAGACGCGGTTGGTGTTTGAGGTGAGGTTAGCGTATATGAACGAAAGGCTCCGCCGTTACTATCCTGGCCAACCAAATGCAACTGAGGCGCAGCGTCATTTAACGGTGTGTTTAGCGTGTAATCTACGTTAGAGATGTAGATATTGTGTGCACGGTTATCGTCGTTAATCCGCTTCGTTAAGCTAATACCATTAGGGAGGTCGTTAAGGTCAATGATGGTAAAACCTTCTGTTACGCTATCGGCACTGGCATAGGCATACGCTTTAAAACGCCCCGCAGCGCTATCGAAATACTGATAGACCTTAATGTCGCGCCATGTCGTACTTTGACCGGTAATTTCACCCACTACTACCGGCGCTGTTGGCTCGGTTACGTCTACAACGGCAATGCTGGCCTGCATGCCAACAATGGCATATTCTCTACGGTTGTTTAAATCGACGTGCCCCCAAATATCGTTGCTACTATTTGATACCGACGACAATACGTTAACAGGTACGTTAGAGAGTAGATCGATATTGCTGCATGGGAAGTCGGCAGCCGTTCCATCTGTGCAAGCTTCATTTGCACTGACTTCTGTACTAAGAACCATGTGCGATGATGCCTGTGCTTGAAGGGAAGAAGCGGCTTTTCCGTCAGTTATACTATCGAACCCTTTTTCATAAAGGGCTTCTGATAAATAGGTAGGCACATTAACTAGTGTAGTTTTGTGCAAGGCAGGCTTCTGTGCCTGGTAATGATCTTTACGAGAAAAGCCTCCTAATACGGGTAAAAGACTGTCGTTTAGAACTTGTGCATGCTGAGCGTTGTCGAAATAATATTGGCCTTCAGCAACGAGAATTTTGTCGCCTTTATTGGCCTGTCGCGCGGCATAGCTCAACGTTTTACAGGGCCTGAAACGGTTGTCACACTTGCCCGCGTCCACGCCGTCCTCGGCAACAAAACGCGCTTTGTCATGGTCTGTGTGTGCTTGTGCACCTTGACTCACAAATGCTAATAGCAGCACTATTAGCGTTAATGGGAATGCATTCATCTTGTCGTCCGCGCAAGTGTGTAATTAGAAAAAGGTAGTTTGTATAAAAAACTACCAGATATCCAAAGGAAGTACATACGTAAATGAAAATGCCTTTTCGCATGAGTGTCATGCCTTCGTTACTCTTTGCGGCGCTAGTGTCGTTAACCGGCTGTGATGTCATTAACCTCAAAGGAAGAGAGCCTGGTGAAATCCCGTTTAAGTTGGTGGGAGTCGATACGGGGGCATGTCCAATGATCATGAGTATTGGACAACAGCGATGGAATATAGACTACTTCGGTTTTTACCTTAGCAAGCCAGAAGTGCGCATTGATGGTAAGTGGCAGCGAGTTAAGTTTAAACAAACCCAATGGCAGACGCCGAATATAGCATTGCTAAAGTTTCACAATAAGTGCAACAACCCTGATGATGCCAATAGCAAAATTGTATTAGATGTATCGGAAGAGCTTTTAAAGCTGTCCACAAACTTGCGCTTCACTATGGGTCTTCCCTTCGACGATAATCACGCTAACCCGCTTACACAGCCTTCGCCATTGAATGACAGTACAATGTTTTGGAGCTGGCAAAACGGTCATAAGTTTTTGCGACTGGATGTGTCTAAAGGCTCAGAGGAAACACGCAAATGGTCTTATCATTTAGGTAGCGTGGGTTGCGATTCTGAATCAGCAGTCAGGCCACCTGAAAAATCGTGTGCTTTCACAAACCGGGTGGAGTTTATTCTGCCGATGACCCAACTCGATACTGATTTAGATTTGGAAGTATCGGTGTCTAACATTGTCGCGCAAGTTGATATAAACGAAGCGCCAAGCTGTATGTTCGAGTCACCTGAAACTGAGCCCTGTAAAAAGCTTATTCAGAATTTAGTGCACAGGCCTTGGATTAAGTGGCAGTAGCGGCACTTTTAATTTGCACTAGAAGGCGAGCTCTGCTCGCTTTCAAGGCGGCAATTATCGCTCTTGTTGCAATGATTTTAGGAGCGTGCAGTAAATCGCCCACGCCTTACATTTGGAATTTGCCTCACAATATTCCACAGCCTCCCGTTCCCGCAGACAATCCTGTGACCGAAGAAAGCGTAATTTTGGGAGAGAAGCTTTTCTTTGATAAGGGCTTAAGTGCTAACAAGGCGGTTTCATGCAGCAGCTGCCATGAACCAGAGCATGCTTTCTCTGAACCTAAGACGGTTTCAGTAGGCGCGAATGGAGACGCGCTAAACCGTAACGCATTAGCGCTAGTAAACGTGGCTTATAATGCATCCTTCACTTGGGCGCATAGCAATTTAGAAAGTATAGAAAAGCAGCTGATGATCCCGCTTTTTAATGAACATCCTGTGGAAATGGGCGTTACGGGAAATGAAAAGCGTATATTAAAGCGCTTTGAGGGCAGCGAATATCGAGCGCTTTTTGAAGCGGCTTATGGTGATGATACACCCAATTTAAACAATATTGTAAAGGCGCTTGCTAGCTACGTAAGAAGTTTGGTGTCGTTTAACAGTGCTTTTGATAACTACGCTTACTCTCAAGATGACGATGCACTAACCGCCCAGCAGCTTGAAGGTTTGAATCTGTTTTTTTCAGAGCGCACTGAGTGCTTTCACTGCCACGGAGGTCTGAATTTCACTCAATCGTCTAAGCATAGTTTTCAACCTTTTGCGGCTCAGCCTTTCCACAACACTGGCCTGTATAATGAAGATGGGAAGGGTAGTTATCCGGAATCGGACATGGGGCTTTACAGCGTTACTCACAATAAACAAGACATGGGGAAGTTTAGAGCACCTACTTTGCGCAATATAGCCCTTACTGCGCCCTACATGCATGATGGCAGTATTGCCACCCTTGATGAAGTCATTGAGTTTTATGCTCGTGGGGGAAATCTGGCTGAAAGCCCTAACCCTTACCGCAGTCCGTTCATAAAAGGCTTTACGATTTCTGAAGATGAAAAGGCGGCGTTGGTTGCATTTTTGCGCAGTTTAACCGACGAGCAATTTGTAAAAACACACACTACACGCAAAAATTAGCGATTTATTGCTCATTTTGTGTAATTTATGTTTATACTTTGCACACATATATCAACCAAATGCTTATGTGCTGATTGTTAACATCGTGATAAACTCAATCACTTACATTCTTTGTTAATAACTATAAAGCAGGTGAGCGGTCGCGGAGATGAGAATGACTGAAAAACCCTTCATTACAAGTGGTCGAAATACCATCATTCATAAAATAAGAAAATTAGATCTATTGGTGATCAATGGTGATGAACATCCGCCAATTCTTGTTACTTATAAAGGTATTAAGCAGTACGAAGGCAAAGTGCCTGAAAACAAGCGCGATGCTAAGATGATGGACATGGAACTAGTAGATGTAACTACTAGCGATGTGTTTGGCGACGAAAAAACATTATTGTTCGTACAAACCCTAAATGGGAAAGAGTATAAAATTGATTACTCTAAAATTGGAACGAGCATGTTTATTAAGATTCACCAAGACAGCATTTTCTAAAACACACCTTACCCCATATTGGGGTAGATGTGTTTTTAATTAATGGGGTTAGGCAATCTGGCCCCAGTTATCTGCCTTGAGTGAATTGAACCCTCCAATTACCCTTCCTTTTCCTTTAAGCTGTACGTAACGCTTTTTGAAAATGTTAAACCGGCAGATGTCCACCGGCGTGACTTCCGATGCATTTACGCCACTTACAACACCTGCAGTTTCCAACCCCTCAGCAATTAACTCTGAACAGAACCAGCTATTAAAGTCTTCTTGATTGTAGCTTATGCTGCCGAACAGGGGATGTTCATCAATCGCGTCCACTGCTGAGCCGAATAGCTGTAGCACGTCGTAAGGTTTCCCGTCTTGTTCAAACATGAAGTTAAAGAAGTCTCGCTTATTTTGCTCAAAGATACTTCTTGAGGCGCTAGACAAGGGCAGCCACCAAATATCACCGTCATAAGATGCTACACGCTCGCTTAGTCTATTGGTCATTACCCCTCGCTTTCCTTTATATGATGTAGCTTCCATGACTTGATTAAAATATCGATTAGAATCTTCATCGCGCATCTTCGTTTGCATAACTATTGCCACATGCGTTACCGCAGAGCGTGTAGTGAGTTTGGTCCAACGAGAAAATAGGCTATTGCCACCAAATGCGATGATGTCACCAGGCTGCATATGCTCTCTAATAAGGTGGTACTGTTGCTGCTCTAACATGGCTCTTCCTTGAATACGTGTTAAAAAATTAGATTGTTGTCTGCACCGCTAGGCGGGCAAGAGTATTTGCTTATGATTTTCCACTTTGCAATGTATGCATTTATAAGAATGTTGCAAAGTGTGTGTTAAGTACGACTAATAACAGTTTAGACCGATTATTAAACCTTAGCTTTTGTGTACTTGTCGCAACGTCTCAAATAGCGGTGCTTTAACGTTTTTATAGCGTGAATTTTACAAAGTTTCACTAATTTAATGGTGCGGGGACAAAAGAGGTAGTCACCGCGTTGCCGAATATTATCAGAGGAACTTGTTATGTTTATGTCACGCCGTGTTACCCAACTTGCTTTACTAGGAATAACCTTGTCGCTTACTGCAACAGTAGCGAATGCCGCCCCGTATCCCAAGCATGTAGAAAAAAACTTAATTGCAGTGTGTGAAGCGATAAAAAGCGATAGCCGTTTGCGATTGCATCGCGCCGTGAAAGCGACGGGTTTTAAAATGCGATATATCCATGAAGGATTAGTGTGCAACGGGCAAGACATGCTTACTTTTGCACTTACTCATAATGCATCTAAAAACGCACAGCTGATTGCTCGTCGCATTAATGCTAGCCCTAGTGTACTAACAGCAAAACGCTAATGAAGAGTTTTCTACCCTGGCGATTGGGCTATGCAGCTTATAGCCCCTTTTTCGCTTATTTTTACTTTTCGCTGTCTTCATCCCATCACTTATTAAGACTGGGATAAATAACGCTGACAGCTATTACTGCTTGCACTTGCAAGGGATCGCAGATGATCGCACTGGTTTTTTTACACTCTGTTTCTATGCAAAACTCACTTTGCAAAATGCTAGAAAAGCTAGACGTATTCAGTCACGTTTATGGCGCGCAATCGGTAGGCCATTGTCTTGCGTTAGCAGAGAAATACCCTCAGTCCATCGGTTTCTATTCAGTCTCTCAGTCAAGTCGAAACCTTGCATCACGGTATTGGCTTGCAGTAGGAAATAAAGACGAAGAAGCGCTGTTAGCCTTTTCTCATAACGCGTCAGGATTTGTTAAATCACCACTTGAAGAACCCCAAGTATTAAACGCTATAGAGCATGTCAAAACCAAGTACCATTTTTATGAACGGGACTTTCAATTCAATATGCTGGTAAAGGGACTTTGTGAACAATATGGGGTGTCTGAACCTGCGCTCCTAGCTACATTGCGCCAGCAATTGAACAAAAGTGTTCAGCCAAATGTTGTAGGAATACGCGCTGAAAACGGGTGGTGTTGTTTAAATCCAGCAGAGATTAAATGGATTGAAGCTGCAGGTGACTACATGTGTGTTCAAACGCTATCAGAAAGCTACGTTGTCCGCACAACCTTGTGTGAATTACTTAAGCGTTTGGGAGAGCAGAATTTTAAACGCTGTAACCGCTCTGTGGCGGTCAACGCAAAACATATCGCGCACCTGGAACAAAAACTCAATCAGCAGCGAGTTGTCATGCAAGGTGGCGAAGCGTTCAAGATTACTCACAAGTATTACTATCAGTTTTGGCTAACAGACTGAACGTCAAATCGCATTTCAGTGCAACATTCTACTATACGACCATGGTACTGCTGGTGGTCTAACTCGCTTATCGTTACACTTACTCACTGAATTTTGGGAATAAGTACCAGGACCTGCAAGGCCTAATAAGGAGCGATAGTGCGAGATGTAAGAAACATGATAGTGGGCGCAGTTTTAGTGTTTGCTGCTTATTATCTTGGGCTAGTTGTCGTTAATGTGAGTGCCCTTCCTATTCCAGGCCCATTAATGGGCTTATTCCTTTTACTCGCGATGCTTTTTCTTTTTCCTCAGCTTGAGGTTCACACGGCGCGCTTTGTTACTTTTCCTTTGAAGCATATGTCCTTACTGTTTATTCCAGCCGTACTTGGCGTATCTATTTATTGGGCTGACATTCAGTCCAATGCACTTGCCATTGCTATCGCGATTATTGTAACGACGTCGATAAGTTTAGGAATAACCGCTTGGTTTTCGCAGCAATTGTTTAATAGCAAAAGCGGCAGCGGCTCAGATGTGGCAAGCAAGGGTGGAAAGCAAGAATGAAGGAGGCTCTACATCAAGCATTTAGCTTAACGGGGTTATTGTGGCTTAGCGTTTCAATAATTGGCTACATTATTGCCCTTTGGGTGAACAAAAAATGCAAAGGTCACCCGCTAGCGCATCCCATTGTCGTTACCGCGCTGATTGTGTCAGCTGGCCTTTATTTAACTGAAACAGGGGTTACTGAGTATCAACAGGCGGCTTCTTTGTTGCATTGGTTGCTAGGGCCTATCACTGTGGCATTAGCACTACCCATTTACAGACAATGGCAAAAGCTAAGGCACTACGGCTGGCGGTTAATGGCGAGTATTGCTTTTGGTGGCATACTCGCGCCTTTCACCGCGTGGCTTACTTTGTTTGCACTAGATGCACCGCGTGCAATACAAATTACCATGTTAGCTAAATCAATCACCACGCCCCTTGCTATGGAGTCGAGTGCACAGGTTGGCGGCATTCCCGCATTGGCTGCCGTTTTTGTCATTGTGACGGGTGTAGTTGGAGCCATTGTGGCTACTGGTGTGTTTGCGGTCCTCAATGTACAAAATCGACAGGCGCAAGGTATTGCTATGGGCACGGTGGCCCACGCAATTGGTACAGCCAAAGCTATTCAAATGGGGGAAGACGTGGCGGCGATGGCGACTCTAGGCCTTTGTGTAAATGGTATATTTACTGCGTTGGCACTACCTGTCATTTTTGGTTTCTTTGTTTGAGAGCTTTTCTCGTAACTTGGCGTTCTATCTATTAGTTGTGATTTAGCCTGACCAGACCTGCAATCACCCGCCTTGACTAAAAGGTGTACAAGCTGCTGGAAAAACGCGTAGCAAAGAATCAACGCGCGCTGATGTTTGTGAGTAAAAACGTGCTGGCAATATTCCCCAAAAGTGCTATTTCTTAGTGAGGTGTTTCATATCACTATATGCTCGGTATCTATTCAAACAAAAAGTAACCGGGTTACAGCGAAGTGTAAGTTAACTCAAATCGTTACTTCAGTTCACAGTAGTTGTGCCGATACAATTGAAATTGCTAGAAAATACCGGCGGTAGCTGGTTTCAAAAGCTAGGTGGTAAAAGAACTTAATGTTTTCTGTACTCGTATGTGACGACTCGTTAGTTGCGCGCAAGCAAGTGGCTAAATGCCTTCCTCAAGACTGGGAAGTGGCCGTACATTTTGCGAAGAATGGTCAAGATGCTCTATCGGCTCTCGCTGAAGGAAAGGGCGATCTTCTATTGCTCGACCTCAATATGCCCGTTTTAGATGGGTACGGCACATTAGAAGCAATTCAGAAACAAGGTCTTAAAACCAAAGTTATTGTTGTGTCTGGTGATATTCAGCCTGAAGCTCATGAAAGAGTGACATCGCTTGGCGCTTTGGACTTTATTCGAAAGCCGGTGGATCCTAAGAAGCTGGCCGAGGTACTAGATAAATTCAACATTCTTCATGTTGAAGAGGAAGAGCCGGAAGAAGTTTCACCGCTAGACCCTGAAATCCGCGATTGTTACCAAGAAATCACTAACATAGCCATGGGGCAAGCGGGGGATCATTTAGCCCGCACCATGAACGTGTTTGTTGAGCTGCCTATTCCCAACGTTAATTTAATTGAAGTGTCTGAACTTCACATGATGCTTTCTGATATTGAGAGCCATGAACAAGTTACTGCGGTATGCCAAGGCTTCTTAGGGCCAGGTGTTAGTGGTGAGGCATTGTGTATTTTGAGCGACTCTAGCTTTGACGACGTGGCTAAAATACTCAATGTAGAAGGCGAAGTTGACGACCAGCTTCAGTTAGAGCTGCTTATGGATGCTGCGAGTATTTTGATTGGCACCTGTTTAACAGGGCTGGCCCATCAAATGGACATTAACTTCAGCCAAGGTCACCCCATTGTACTTGGTCAACATCGTGCCATCACTGAAATTATCAGCATGAACCAAATAAAGTGGAAGCGAACCTTGGCGATTGAGCTTAGCTATGGCTTGGAAGGCTACAATGTTCAGTGTGATTTGATTTTGTTGTTCACGGAAGAGTCTATGAAAATGATGAATTCTAAACTCGCCCACTTGTTGGAGGATTTTTAATGAGCCAGCATTTAGATGAGTTACAAGAATTTCACTGGATGATGGACATGCTACAAACGGTAGACGTTGGCATTGTCGTACTAGACCGCAACTTCACCGTGCAAGTGTGGAACGGTTTTATGGAAAGTCACAGTGGGCTTTTGCCGAGTGAAGTAAGAGACAAAACGTTATTTTCGTTATTTCCCGCAATCAAACAAGACTGGTTTATTAAGAAAGCTAAGCCCGTTTTCGACCTAAAAACCCGTGCCTTTATGACATGGGAACAACGCCCTTATTTGTTCAAGTTTCCAAACTACCGGCCGATTACAGGTAGTGAGTCATTCATGTACCAAAACATTACACTTTCTCCTCTTACTTCTGCGACGGGTAAGGTGGATTTTATCAGTATGATGATTTACGACATGACTGATGTAGCGGTAGGTAAAAAGCAGCTAGAAGCGCTACAAGTAACAGTGTCTGAAGCGCAAGAAGCAAGCTCACAATCAGATAGAGCAAAGAAAACCTTCTTATAACCGCTACGTGTAACCCGTGAGAGTATATTGTTTATCTTGCGGTTCTATCTACATCAAGTTTTTACTCGCACTGAGCATAGAACAGCGGCACAGAGTGCGATGGGAGTACGTATGCAATCAAGTTCGTCTTCATTTTCAAGCTACCTTCCTCGCACCGTAATACGCGGGCTTGCAGTTATTGGTGGTGCTTTCATTCTAGCAGCCTGCGGTGGTGGCGGAGGCGGAGATGGTGACTCTAGTGGTGGGGGATCTGGCAATGGCAACTTAGTTGTTAATGCAGGCGCTAACGCTACCGTAACGGAAGGCGTGACCTATTCACTAAGTGCACAAGTGAGTGGTGGTGATGGCACGTATACGTACAACTGGAGCGCGTCTCCATCGCTGACCATTACACATGAAGACACCAGCGCTTCTGCAGCGAGCTTCGTTGCGCCGTTAGTTAATAGCGCCACTGAATACACGCTTACCGTCTCGGTAAACGATCAAAGCGGTAATACGGCTAGTGACTTCACGGTAATTACTGTTGCGCCGGTAAACATAGCACCGGAAGCAAGTATTGATGTGCCTGCGTGGGAAGGTCTGCCTGCGAATACTTTTCCAGGCGGCGTTGAAATTATTTTTGATGGCACGGGAAGCAGCGATACTGACTCATCTACGTCCGATGGCGAAATTGCCGATTATGTTTGGTCTCAAACCAGCGGCACTAACGTTATTACGGGGGTGGAAACGAACCTTTCTACCTTAACAATTACTACGCCTATCGCTAACGAGTCTCAGGAGCTCACTTTTCAACTTGAAGTAACTGATAGCGAAGGTGCAACCGACGTAGACACAGTGACAATCTCAGTGCAGTCTGAAACCGAGACACTGCCTGTGGTTGATGCAGGCTTCTCGCAAGGCGTTTTCAGTGGTGAGGTGGTTATTTTGGATGGTGAAGCAAGCACCAGTATTCCCAGTGCTTTACCGCTTACTTATTCTTGGGAGCGCAGTAACAACGTTACATCTAACAATGGGGCAAACACGGGAGTGGCAGCTCGCCCGGTAGATGACAACGATGCACTATCTACGTTTGCTATTGCCCCTTCCGTATCTACCGCGACTGTGGTGGCCTATACACTTACTGTAACCGACGCTAACAACAACAGTGTTGAAGACACCATTAACGTTAGAATACGCCCCATGCCGACGCCGCTATTGAACGACACGGGATTTTTGCAGCAAGCCACCAATAATGCGTTAACAGAGGCGCAGCAAAATGATTTTCCTGGCCAAGACGGACAACGCGGAGCTGATATTATTGAACAGAACGGCTTAATTGAAAAAGCTGGGCGTGGTAAAGCCGGCTTCGACTTTACCCGTTTAAATGCCAATGGCGACGAACAAGACGCCAGCGCAGATACGTGGTCGTGCGTTCGTGACAATGTGACCGGATTGGTGTGGGAAGTTAAAACTGACGATGGGGCATTTCAAGATAAAGACTACACCTATTCTTGGTACAGCGAAGAGGTAAATGGTGGTTTTGAGGGCGACCAGACAGGCGCGAATGCAACGTGCTTATTAACCAGCTGTAATACCTCTGCATATGTACAGGCGGTTAACGCACAAGGGCTGTGTGGTTTTTACGACTGGCGACTACCTACTCACCATGAACTCTTTTCGTTAATGCATTTAGGCATTGCCGACGACGTGGCCATTGATGAAGATTACTTCCCTAACACCGGTGCAGTCTCTACCGAGCCCCTATGGTATTGGACCTCAGTGCCAAGTGCTGATGGGGTAAACAGTGATGATGCACAAAATGCATGGGCATTGGATTTCGATTCAGGTGTCGATAACTTTCTTAATAAGTCATCAGCGGCGCGTGTTCGTCTTGTAAGAGCAGGGAGATAGTCATGAGCAATAAAGTTAATAAATCCGCTCAACGCGTACTGAAAAGCGCAGTGCTAACTACACTCAAAATGGTTGCGGCCTCGACGTTGCTTGCTAGTGCATCGCTTTCAGCTTTCGCTCAAGAGTGCTTGTCTGATGGACTAGAAACCACGCCCAACGATAACTTTGAAGCAGTGACTACCAGTACTTTGTTGGATACCACCACAGATTTAGTATGGAGACGATGTTCCGAAGGGCAAACTTGGGACGGCTCAACTTGCAGTGGTGAAGCGGTGAAGTATACGTGGCAGCAGGCGCTACAACTTGCGCAGCAGGCGAGTAACGAAGACCTGCTAGGATGGCGCTTGCCCAACGTTAAAGAGTTGGCCACTTTAACGGAACGCGACTGCGTACGCCCGGCGATTAATAGCTCGCTTTTTCCTGCAACGCCGCCAGATGATTTTTGGACTTCTACCCCTTCGGCAGATGATCCAGACAGAGCCTGGGTTGTTGCGTTCTTTAATGCGAGCCATTCGATTAAAGAGAAAGACCGTTTCATTTACGTTCGACTGGTGCGCACCTACACCAACGAATAGGTGTAGATAAAGATCTACACCGCTTCGTATTAGTCTTTCGTCTAGTATCTGACCCTTAGACTTTTTATCAACAAAGCACGCTCTATAATGCGTGCTTTGTTTTTTTGGTTTGAACGTCAATTTTAAAGAAAATCGACACTCTTGCTTAGAGCCTGTTGACCTTTGGTGAATAACAAAAGTCTACAGGCCCTAGTATCAAGCTGCGTTTTGAGTAGATTGATAATATCGACATGTTCAACCTGATTTTTAGCACGTTAGACTCATGATGGCTTTTTATTTCCCAGTAAGCTAGCCACAATGTTGGTATGAAAATGATATCGAGCCTTAAGGCTGCCCTTTTTACAATTTGTTTATTCGCTGGACTTAGCACATCGGCGCAGGCTGAATATACCTGTAATATCGATTTTGCTTACGGTATTGCCGTTAATAACGAACAGCTTCGCGTAATGGATAAAACCCGCACCGTAGTTCAGATTAATGACCAAAACCAGCTGTTTGTAGGTGGGCGTTGGCAAACCTTGAATGAGCAAGAACGGCAGTGGCTAGAAGAGTATTCTTCAGGGTTACACTATGTAGTACCAAAAATGATTATTTTGGCCACCGAAGGTGTAGATTTAGCTATTGATACCATTGAGCATGTTTACTTAGGCTTAGTAGGCAGTGATCACGACAGCTATGAGCGTTTGAATGCTGCTATGAAGCGTGTTCAAAACCGCGTGAAAGATAAATTCAGGCATGCGAGTAATCATTATTTTATCGGCCCTGGATCACTCGAAAGCGTTGATGAATTCGTGGATAGTGAAATTGAAGCACAGCTTGAGGAAGCAATTTCTACCTCAGTAGGCGGTATATTATCGGCGATCAGTGGTATCAACACTGGAAGTGGCGAAGTAAATCAAGAGAAAGTAGCGGAAATTACTCGTCAGCTTAATAACGTGGGCGAGCATCTTGATGTGGGTGATAAAGCTACGACATTGCGTAAAAAGGCAGAGTGGTTTTGTGAAAAGCTCAAACGCTTAGACGTAGCGGAAGAGAACCTTCGAGCAAGTGTGCCTGCATTCAAGCCTTACAATATCATTACGCGACATGATAAGAGTGAAAACTAGTTGAAATAAGTATTACGTGTACTAATTCTGGTTAAAGACTGAAAAGCCTGCGTGAGCAGGCTTTTTTGATCTAGCTTTTTGGTTGGCTCTAATGGGCAAGATTATACGAAGCACGACAGCAGAGAGTTGAGATATCTACGTCCTTTAGCAGTTACCTGCCAGTGGCTATCTGAAATAGAAAGCAGCCCTTGGTGATGAGCATCAGACAGTGCGCGTTTAACGTCATCCGTTAACTCAGTACCTGTGAAGTCACTAAAATCACTCATCGGACAAGGCTCAACTAAACGAAACCTATTCATAAAAAACTCAAACGGTAGGTCGTCTGCACTAACCAGCGTTTGCGTATCTAAATACGGGCGGCTCATTTCCATATAGCCCCTTGGATGCTTCACTTTAACGGTACGATGAATTGTGCCGTTAGCGGCATCGGTAATCTTTCCGTGCGCACCGCATCCAATACCTAAGTAATCGCCAAAACGCCAGTAATTCAGGTTATGGCGGCATTGGTGCCCGGCTTTGGCGTAGCCTGAAATTTCGTACTGGTGATAGCCTGCACGCTCTAAGAGGCTGTGGCCTTTTTCCTGTATTTCCCACAGGATGTCGTCGTCTGGCAGTTCTGGCGGCTTTGAATAGAAAGGCGTGTTTGGCTCGATGGTAAGCTGGTACCACGACAAGTGGTAAGGATCGAGCTCAATGCCTTGCTTCAAATCTGCCATAGCATTCTCTACGCTTTGTTCAGGTAGACCATGCATGAGATCTAAATTAAACGTAGGTAGCCCTGCGCTGTGTGCTTGTTTTACCGCATTTTCAGCTTGGCTCTCATCGTGGATACGGCCTAGCACTTTTAAATGCTTCGGCTGAAAGCTTTGAATGCCCACCGATATTCGGTTTACGCCTGCCTGATAAAAGCCCGCAAACTTACCTGCCTCGACGGTGCCTGGGTTGGCTTCCATGGTTATTTCAGCAGTGTCGCTTAAGTTAACCCGCTGTTTGACGCCGTTTAAGATGTCAGCCATGGCCTCGCTTGAAAACAAACTGGGCGTGCCACCGCCTATAAAGATTGTCTCGACAGGGCGGTCGCCAATGCGTTTGGCATCAATGGCTAAATCGTCCAGCAGGTGCGCCACATATTCTTTCTCGGGTAAATCAGATTTAAGCCCGTGAGAGTTAAAGTCACAGTACGGACACTTTTGAACACACCAAGGAATGTGGATATAAAGGCTAAGCGGTGGATTACGCAAAAGTCGCTCTCATATTATCAAGCAAAATCGCTAAGGCGTTGCCGCGATGGCTAATACGGTTCTTTTCGGCTTTCTCCAATTCTGCAGCTGTGCAGCCATGAGTTGGCACGTGAAATACCGGGTCGTAACCAAAACCGTCGTTACCAGAGCGAGCAGTTAAAATTTCACCTTGCCACTTGCCTTGACTAACTAATGGCACAGGGTCGTCAGCATGGCGCATAAACACTAATGTACAGAAGAAATGCGCTTTACGCTGGGTTTCGCCATCTAGGGCAGCTAATAGCTTGTCAATATTGGTGTCATCAGTTGCATCAGCGCCAGCATAGCGGGCTGAATAGATACCGGGTGCACCGCCAAGGGCGTCGACTACTAAGCCTGAGTCGTCAGCAATAGCAGGAAGGCCTGTTACTTGTGCCGCATGACGCGCTTTAATAATGGCATTTTCAACGAATGTTGTGCCTGTTTCAGGCACATCAGATACACCTAATTCTTTTTGCGCCACAACGTCTACGCCGTAATCTGCAAATAAGGATGCAAACTCTCGCACCTTGCCTTGATTACCTGTGGCTAAAACAATTTTTTCTGGGAATTTCATTGTGCCAGACTCCTCGTTTTTTCTTTGCTCCTGAAATAAGCTCGAGCACATTCATCGGGTTACTTTAGGTTATTCAGGACGAAGGTTGGGAGTGGTTTGAGCAAACCCTCTGCCGTAGGGATGCGGCAGCGGAGCGCACATGGATGTGTTTACCGCGTGTTTGCGAAAGCCACTCCCAACCTTCGGCCATCGCATCGCTCACCCTCTACGTGCTCAAGTTTTACTTTTTCTTTTTAGGCTTAGCTTTTGCCTTGGCTTTGTCTTTGGCCTTCACTTTTTTCTTTTTGGGGCCAATCTTAGGCGTTTTGTTTTTGGGGCGTAGCTCGTCAATAACGCGAGCTTTAAGTGGTTCGCCCATGTAACGTGCGGTTTTGGCTACCATGTCAAAATCGTGGGCCTCAACCAAAGATATTGCAGTACCTTTGGCGCCAGCGCGGCCGGTTCTGCCAATGCGGTGAACATAAACGTCGGCTTTGCGCGGCATGTCGAAGTTAATAACATGGCTCACGTTAGGCACATCAATACCGCGGGCAGCAACATCCGTTGCCAGCAAGATAGGTACTTCACCACTTTTGAAACGGGCTAGCGCTGCAATACGTTTGTCTTGTGGCATTTCACCCTGTAGCCAGCACACTGGAATATCTTTCGAGGCTAAGAAGTCCTTAAGCATTTGCAGGCGTTCGCGGGTTTTCACAAACACAACCGCTGACGTCGTTGTTTCTTGCTTCAAAATATTCACCAGCAATGCTTGCTTGTGATTCATGTCGTCAGCAAGGTGATACCACTGATGAATTTTGTTCTTCTCTTTGCGCGATGGGTTCGCTTCAATCACTTCAGGATTGTTAAGAATGTCATGAGCGAAAGTCTTAACGCCTTTGCCTTCAAGCGTGGCAGAGAACAATAGGTTTTGCTTGCGCCAGCGCGCTTCGGCAGCAATTTGGTTAACTACCGTTGAGAAACCCATATCCAACATGCGGTCAGCTTCATCAAGAATTAAACACTCGATATCACGGCAATCTGCGGCTTCTTTTTCGATATGCTCAAGCAAACGACCTGGCGTGGCCACAAGAATATCGAGATTCTTGCTTAAGGTTTCTTTATCGGTACCGTAGTTAATACCACCGGTTATTACCCCGCACACAATTTGTGTATGCTTTGTTATGGCTAGGGCTTGTTCGTAAACCTGTAGCGCTAACTCGCGGGTAGGCGTTAGGATCAAAATACGTGTAGCACCAGGCTGTCTGCGCGGATAATCAAGTAAAAACTGGCATGCAGGCAATAAGAAAGCGGCTGTTTTACCAGTACCTGTAGGAGCAGAGGCCAAGATATCTCGTCCATCCAACGCATGCGGGATAACCAGTTCTTGAATGCTAGTTGGAGTTTCAAACCCCATATCGGCAGCTGCGTGACACAGTGCTTCGTCTAATTCGAGTTCTTCGAAAGTCATAGTATAAAAAACGCTCTAAATGAATGGAGCGTATTGTAGCATTGCTATACCAAAACATTGAGAAAAACTGGCGTTAAATTCGCACTCCGTAGGTAAATACACATTCTGACGCTAACGGGTTGGTACTGTTGGCGTTAAGTAAGTGCAAGTGCGTCAAATCGAGCTTACTCACTTTATCCTCACTTTCAACCCGTGAAATTTCGAAGTAGTAGTTGGCGTACGGTGAATTGGGTTCTTGAAGCTCTAGGTAAGGAAACTGGCGATACTTCCATTTACCCTTTACGTCTTCTGAATATGTGGGCGTTTGAAGTGTGAGGGTATACGTACCGTCTTTATACAGCGTGAGGCGCTCGCCGTTACCACATCCATTGGCGATATAGCTATGGATAAGATCTTGGGCAAGGAGGGTTCCGTGGGGGCGATTGCCGTCAGGAAACACGAACAGCGCCAAAGAGTTTTTAGTATACCAATGATTGCCTTGAGTGAGCGATTGGACACGGTTTATAGAGTAACCCGCATGCTCTGCGATGCTAGTGGTATTGTCGATTGCTTCTGGTGATTGTAGCAGCAATGAATAGAGCAACGTATTTGTAGACACGGATGTAGGAAAATCAAAGTCGTTTACTTCAACATTCAAGCCATGGTCCGTTAACTGTTCAGATAAGGCTTGAACTTTGGACGGCTCAAGATATTTGCCATAAAGGTAGACGGTTGGGGGGCTTGCACATCCACTAACTATAAGGGGAAAAGCTAAAGTTATAAGGTACGTTATTACTGTTTTTTTCACTTAAGAATCTCCAAGCCGATGCCAGATTTTTTCATTTAAAAGGGCGAATCGTTTGTTTAAAGCGAAGCGCGCTTTGAAGCTGTTATTTAACGAGCTGCGAACAAGCAACGAATAACTAGCGAGCAACTGTTGCACAAGAACGCACAAATATAGTTAAGGATTACATTTGTAATCTAAATTAGATAATAGCGACATGCTTAAGTTGTGTAAACGAAAACTTGTTAGCAAAAAGGTGGGGCAAAGGCTGTGAGGGACGGTATAAGCATTAGGTATATCACAGTGATGTAATCAGTGCGCGGTAATCCCAGCTTTGAAGCACGCCATCAGAGGAGAGGGTAACAACATCACCATCCTTGTTAAGTGTAATAGCGTGAGTGGTGGCTTCGCTTGAGTAGCGTTTAATTTCCCATGAGGCTATCTCTTCGCCAGAGTTAGCATGCCATAGCGTTACCACTGATTTGGGTGATGTTGTCATTAGGTAGTCACCGTTTTCTAAAAATAACCCTTTTCGGAAAAAGCGGAAACGTTCCATAAATTGTAGTTCAGACATCACTTCATGGGTGGCGAGATCAATAATTTCGTGGCTGTTCAGCGCATCGGATATAAAAGCTCGCTGAGCTCTATTGTCTAGCACTGAAGCGGTAACTCGACTGCGATATTGCCTTTCCAGCAACACATCGTTTTTGTCTAAATCCCATAGAAACCAGCGCTTATCTATCCCTCCAGAAAACGCATAGTCATCAGAAAAATAGCCGACATGAAGCACTTTCATTGTATTGTGCTGGTATTGCAATGCAGTACCGTTATCAAAATTTAGTAGCAATACGGTACCGTCGGTCATACCAACTAGTGCGCTGTCACCATGGTGGGATAGGGAAGTTGATGACGCTGTGGCGCCGGGATCTTTACCACTAAAATGCCAACTACCTACCACATCACCTGATTGCAAGTTAATCAGTGTAGTGCTCCAATAGCCTGTGAGCGCTAACCATGCCTTGTCTTTGGAAAACGTAATTAGGTGCAGTGACTCTTCATCAAGCACGTCACTATGCCACTTGTAGCGCTCTCGTTTTTCATCAACATCCCAAACAGAAACAGAGGAATCGTCAAAAATGAATGCCGCAAGACGGGCATCGTCTGAAAGCGCAGCATTCCTCACTGGCTCTTGGGTAAAGCGAAACTCGTGAACAGGTAATACGCGCGTCTCTTCAGTGCAACCAGAAAGCGCAAGGAGAACGGTGCAAAGTAAATAAAAAAGTGGTGACGCTAAAGGTGAGAGAAAGCATCCGTTCGTTTTTCTTTCGATCATTGCTTTACCACTATTGATTATTAATCGAGGCAATAGCAGATAACTTTGCTTGGTTAATCGCGTCTTTTATTTCGGGGCCTTTAACGCCGGTGGCAATGATGTCTTGCACGTTCACTTGTTTGGCGGCAGCTAATGCATTTTCGATGCGCTTTTGTTGTTCTTGCCAATCTACGCCTTTGCTATGAGCATAAGGCGCAAAAGCGCTAAGCAATAATGTGAAACGTTCCTCTCTACGCCACGCATCACAGCCATTGAACAGGGCAAGTAAATCGGCGGGCGAGTTCTGCGCGTTCAAAAGAAAGCCTTTGAATTTGCAAGCAAGGCTGACGATTTCACTAACTTGGTTTTGCACTTTGAGCCGACTGCATAACTGTTTCGCTTCTTCCTCATTAAGGTGTGTGAGCAGAGCAGTAAATCTTGTTATCAGCCTAGCGGTTTCTGAATTGCTGCTGTCAGGTAATGGGGTTTCTGAACCCGTGTCTTTAACAAAGCTCTCATTTTTAGCCTTTTCTAGATCTACCGCCGTTTTTAATGTTGCCAAAGCAGTATCTACGTTTCTTTCAAGCTCAGTAAACCAGTCATTAAGACCGTGGGCTTGGTTTAATACAGTGAAAAAAACATGCGGTGTTTTCTCTAAAAGACTACGCTTTGTTTCTTGCCATACCCGCTCAGCACTTAGCGTGCTTAACTCGCCGCTTTGCGCCATAGACTGCATAAGAGCCATGGTTTCAGTGGCGATAGTAAACCCTAAATAAGCATAGCGGGTTGCAAACCGAGCAACGCGAAATACGCGTAGAGGGTCTTCACTAAAGGCTTCAGATACGTGGCGAAGTACGCGGTTTTCTAAATCTTTTTTACCACCATAGGGGTCGGTGAGTTTTCCATAGTTGTCTTGCGCTATCGCATTAACGGTAAGGTCCCGGCGTAACAAATCTTCTTCTAACGTCACCGAGCTTGACGCATCGCATACAAAACCGGTGTAACCTTTTCCTGACTTACGTTCTGTACGTGCAAGTGCATATTCTTCCTGTGTTTTAGGGTGTAAAAAAACAGGAAAGTCTTTGCCTACTTGGGTAAAACCCTGGCTGAGCATTTCTTCTGGCGTGGCGCCCACCACGACATAGTCGCGTTCAACAACTTTTCTGTTTAACAGTGCGTCACGCACTGCGCCACCAACGAGATATACTTGCATGCTCTTCCAACGATTTTTTAGTCAGTAATACTTTTTTAGATTGGGAATACATCGACTTTTGACGTGTAACGAAAATCAACCTTCCCAAGGTAACAGAGGCGCAGTATAGCAATGTTACAAATAAAATTCGTAGCCACATCGTTATGCGCTTTCACTTCAAGGTTGCGTCTGGTAGTTTATTCGTCGTTAAAAATTAAAACAGATAGGCGCTTCAGCAACCATGTATTTGAACTACTTCGGGTTAAATGACAATCCTTTTTCGATTGCGCCTAACCCCGATTATTTGTATATGAGCCCAAGGCACAAAGAGGCTTTGGCCCATTTGACCTTTGGCCTCAGAGAAAGCGGTGGTTTTGTAATGCTCACCGGAGAAGTGGGCACGGGAAAAACAACGGTATCGAGAAAACTGTTGCAGCAGCTACCCGATAATACGCAGGTAGCCATGATTTTGAATCCTACCTTATCCGCCCTTGAGCTATTAGCAACGGTTTGTGATGAGCTAGGCTTGGCTTATACACCTGAAAAAGCAAGCCTTAAGTATTTCACCGATTTGATTTTGTCTAAGTTAGCAGAGAATCATCAGTCAGGCATGAATACGGTACTAATGGTTGATGAAGCGCAGCATCTGTTGCCCGAAGTACTAGAACAACTTCGTTTATTGACCAACCTAGAAACGAATCGTGAAAAACTGTTAAAGGTTGTATTGATAGGTCAGCCTGAGTTACAGCAGTTGCTAAAGCGTAACGAATTACGTCAGCTGGCTCAACGCATTACCGCTCGTTATCATCTGCTGCCCTTAACTGCGCCTGAAGTTAGTGCTTACATAGCACACCGCTTAAGCGTGGCAGAAGGTGATATCAGTATTTTCAGTAAGTCTACATTGCGCGCGGTGCATCAAATTACTGGTGGGATTCCAAGGGTAATTAATTTGCTGTGCGACCGAGCGTTAACCTTATCTTTTACTAAGCAGCATGCGGTTGTGCAAAAGCCTATATTCTTGGCCGCGGCAGAGCAAATTCTAGGTGAAGATGTTGTCAGTCAGCGCGTGCAAAGCCAGCGTAAATGGTATCTCGCATCGGCGTTTGTTTTGGCCATCATATTCGGCTACGGGTTAGGGAGTTTGTATGTCTAATATCGTCGCCATTGACCATTTAAAACCCGGTATGGTGATTGTTCAAATTACCAAGCAAAATGGGCCAGTTAAAATTAGAAAGTCGGGTTTAGTGACAAGCGATGCTATGGTGCAGGGCTTGTCTGAAATGGGCGTGCAAGAGGTCGAAATAGACCCTGAGCAAACCGTGGAAATAGCGCCGACAGTTCATCATAGAACTCAGACCCAAGCTTTGCTTCGGGGCGAGCACGACACTACCGCCAAATTTGATAAATCCCTAAACGAGCAGTTTAATCGAAGCTTGTTCTTACCCACAGTGGAAGGGCTTCCGTCAGCATGGAAGCTTTATACCAAGCAAGTTGCGCTTTTTGCCGTCGTTATTCTTGGCGGGTTATGCATTGGCTTTTCCGCCGCTATGGCAAAACGCTGGTGGCCAATGCTAACTGCACCCGCTTCTGTACCGGTGGCAGACTCTGAAAGCTCAGTTTCACAGGTTGAAGCAAGCGGAGGCGCTTCAGCGCTTACGACCACGCAAAGTAGTAATGAAGCACCAGGCACTTCAAGCAACAAAAGTGAACAGGTATCTTCTAACACTCAGGAAAGTGGGCAAAGCGCAGGTTTAAATGAAACTGCTAACACGGCGGTAAATGCAAACATGAGTAACGGCGGTGCAGCTCAGCAAGGCACGCAAGCGAACGCTATGGTAAATAACCAGTCTGTTGGCAACTTAGCTGCAACGCAAAATACTGATTTAGGTGCAGTTCCAAATACAAACCCAATCACAAATACAAACCCAAACACAACAGGTACTCAGAATCGCTACAATAACGACGTGTCCCAACGTTCTGGCGCCGAGCCAAGTAGTGGATATGAGCGTAGCTCTTCAATGGATACAAGACAAACTGAGACTTCAGGGAATTATGAAGGGAGAGTATTAAATGAAGCTACGTCTCAATCTGACGTATCCGTGTCACCAGAACTCATGGCCCGTTTTAATGCTGCCGTTGAAGCGCTAGACTCAAAGGCACAAGATAATACATCCGCTGAAGAGCAAACAAGGGTGACGGTTAAAGACGAACTACCCCGTGTAGATCAGTTACCCGTTCGCTTGTTAACACGACTTCCAACCATGAACTTTAGCGCGCATATGTATGCGTCTCGTCCTGCCGATAGGTGGGTGAGAGTCAATGGCCGTCAAATAGGTGAGGGCGACTGGATTGCTGATAGAGTGCAAATCGTCAATATTGAAGCGCAACGTGTGGTGCTTGCTTTCGAAGATGAGATTTTTACTATGGCAGCATTAACCGATTGGTAATTACTATCTGTTAGTTCCAAAAAAACACTAAAAAGGCCCTTTGAAAAAAGGGCCTTTCGCTGGTTATACTTTGTGTTTTACAGCGGCATCTGATTGATGAAAACGTCTTTAAAGAATTTTGGTAAGTTCAAACTAAACTCTTCGGGGCGAACGCCTGACACAATCTCATCGTCGTACTGACTTAAATCAACGCGTTTCACTTCATTGAAATGCTGCGACGTCACGCTGTAAAAGGTCATAACGTGAGGGCTTACGGGGTCTTTAGGGTTAATCTTGCTCACAATACCTAATTTACCGCTCTTTAACCTCACCAAGGAGCCAACAGGGTGCACGCCAATACACTGAATAAATTGTTTTACCAATTCTTGGTCTAAGTTCTCTGTCGCAGTTAGTCGCTTTAGCGCCTGAGTAGGCGTGATACTGTTTTTGTGCGTACGATTAGATGTCATGGCATCGTATGCATCCACAATGGCAGCAATACGCGAGAACTCTGAGATTTCGTCACCAACCAATCCTCTCGGGTAGCCACTTCCATCGACGCGCTCGTGGTGCTCTTCAATGATGCGTAGCGATAGGTCAGAAATATCGCCACACTGTTCAACTAGGTCAGCACCAATTTCAACGTGAGTTTTCATCACTTCCCAATCATCACTGGAAAATTCGCCTGTATTATTGCGAATTTCATCTGGCAGGGAAGACATGCCGATATCCATCAATAGGGCACCTAAACTCACTTGCTCTGTGGTATCTCTGTCATAGCCAAGAAACTCACAGAAAATGCCGCTTAGTACACTGCAATTAATACTGTGCTCAAGAAGGTACTGGTCGGTATCCTTGATCATAGTCAGGCAGCTCAGCGCATCTTTATTATCAAATACACTTTCGATCAGGCTTTGCGACAGCGACTCCATGGGAGACAAATCTTTTACCGCCCCATTTTTAAGCGACTTTAAAAAGCTGCTTTGAATGGCAATTGCGCTGCTGTAAAGCTCGTTGGCTTCGTTAATTGAATCACGACCCACTGGCTTAACAACCGGTTTAGTCACTTCAGGCTCTTTTTCTTTAGCTGGCTCGGGTGGCACAGCGGGCTCGGGCAGCTTAGATTTCGCAAGATCTACTTCGACGCTTAAAATACCTTTCGATTTTAGACTATCAATAATGGCTTGGGTTTTCACAATGCCTTTAGAGCGCATTTTAAGTGAACCTGTTTGTTCAAGTACTTGATTGACGTACATTCCTGGCTGCAAATCATCAATGGGTACCTGTTCTAGCATTATCTCTCCTGTGAGGCACAACGTTGCCATAGCCTTCAATTACAATAGAAACGAATAGTACGATATTCCAGTGAAAAAAGTGAGGAGTTTATTAGTCTTTAGTATAGCTAGAGTCGGCGAATGTAGGATTACCGAATTCGTGAGAAAACGCGTGACGTGTAAATGTGCCGAGAAGTTGCTTATGGCTCAAATCAGGTGAACTGATATTTTTATTGCGGATTGGTATTAGGCGTCTTGATGCGAAGTTAAGGTAGAGGCATAGATGAGAGAAACAAACAGGGTGCCATCTCGCGACAGCACCCATGTGTCATGCTAGGGCGTTGTTAAGCGCTAAAGCCCCACGCTTTCACAACCACGCGGGCTGTTTATCTTCGAAGGCTTCTATAGCACTTGTGAGTTCAAGCGTTTGACCGATAGCATCTAAGCCTTTAATAAGGTTGTTTTTGTGATGCTCAGCAATATCGAAGCTGAAGCTTGTATCGTTAAAACTTACTGTTTGCGCTGGAAGATCAACGGTGATCTTAGTTGCTGGGTCTGCCTTCACTGCAGCAAACAAAGCGTCCATTTGCTCGCTTGATAATGCCACAGGCACTAGCTGATTATTAATGCAGTTGCCGTAAAAAATATCAGCAAAGCTGGTGGCAATAACCGTTTTAAATCCAAAGTCGGCAAGTGCCCACGGCGCGTGTTCTCGGCTTGAGCCACAACCAAAGTTTTCGCGAGCTAGCAACAGACTCGCACCTTTGTGCTCAGGCTTATTCAGCGCGAACGCTGGGTTTGGCTCTTTCTCTTCTAAATCCAAATAACGCCAGTCGTGAAACAAATGTTTGCCGTAGCCAGCACGTGTTACGCCAGTTAGAAACTGTTTTGGAATAATTTGGTCGGTATCGACATTGGCCTGATCAAGCGGCGCAGCAATGCCTGTGTGTTGTGTAAAACCTTGTTCAGACATAAGTTACTCCTGATAATCTCTAACGTCAGCAAAGCGACCGGTAATTGCAGCAGCGGCAGCCATTGCTGGGCTTACCAAGTGAGTGCGCGCCCCACGGCCTTGACGGCCTTCAAAGTTACGGTTACTGGTAGAGGCACATCTATCGCCTGCCACTAGCTTGTCGTCATTCATACCAAGGCACATAGAGCAACCTGGCAAACGCCACTCAAAGCCAGCATCGATAAAGATTTTATCTAAGCCTTCTGCTTCTGCTTGGCGTTTAACATTACCTGACCCTGGAACGACAATCGCAGTCACTGAATCGGCGACTTTACCGCGCTTAGCGATTTGTGCCGCTGCGCGCATATCTTCAATACGACCGTTGGTACATGAGCCGATAAATACGTGGTTTACTGCAACGTCAGCAAGCTTTTCACCGGGTTTTAACCCCATATACTCAAGCGCTTTTACTGCGCTCTCTTTTTCAATCGGGTCACTGAAGTCTTCAGGGGCAGGTACCGGTGTGTTTACGCCAATAACCTGGCCTGGGTTAGTGCCCCACGTAACCTGAGGAGCGATATCTGCCGCTTCAAGTTCAACCACAGTGTCAAAGGTTGCGCCCTCTTCGGTATAAAGGGTTTTCCAATAAGCGACAGCGTCTTCCCAGTCTTGACCCTTAGGTGCGTATTCACGGCTTTCAAGGTAGGCGAAGGTTTTCTCGTCTGGTGCAACAAGACCAGCTTTCGCGCCAGCTTCAATACTCATGTTGCACACCGTCATGCGCTCTTCCATGCTTAAACCGCGGATAGCTTCACCTGCATATTCAATGACATGGCCAGTAGCGCCGGCGTGGCCAATTTTGCCGATAATGGCAAGAATAATGTCTTTTGCGGTAATACCAACAGGAAGCTTGCCATTTACGTTGATAAGCATGCTTTTCGCGCGGCTTTGTTTCAACGTTTGCGTTGCCAATACATGCTCTACCTGAGAGGTACCAATACCAAATGCCAGCGCACCAAATGCACCGTGGGTTGCAGTGTGTGAGTCACCACACACCACCGTCATACCAGGCTGAATTAGACCTAATTCAGGGCCCATAACGTGCACAATACCTTGCTTTTGGTGACCTACTGGAAATAGCTGAATGCCGTGTTCTTCACAGTTTTTTGCCAAGGTTTGTAGCTGAAGCGCATTGGCTGGTCCACAGGCATCAATTGCCAATGAACGGGTTGAAATGCTGTGATCCATAGTACCAACCGTGCGATCAGGGCGTCGTACTTTACGGCCTTTTTCATTAAGGCCAGCGAATGCCTGAGGTGACGTTACTTCATGAATTAAGTGACGGTCGATATAAATTAAGCTGTCTTCACCGATTTGGTCAATAATGTGGGCTTGCCACACTTTGTCATATAAGGTCTTGGCCATGAGGTTGTTTTACTCCTGCGCCATTAATTGTTTAACGATTTCATCGCCCACTTGTGACGTGCTTGCCGCTTGGCTGCGTTTGTCAGAAGGAAGTAACTCGCCTGTAAGTACACCTGCTTCTAGCGTTGCCACTACTGCCTTTTCAATTGCGTCGGCAGCATCATTCAAGTTCATGCTGAAACGCAGCATCATGGCGGCCGATAAAATTTGTGCGATAGGGTTAGCAATGCCTTGGCCTGCAATATCTGGAGCCGAACCACCTGCTGGCTCATAAAGGCCAAAGCCTTCCTCGTTCATGCTTGCCGATGGCAACAAGCCCATAGAGCCCGTCATCATAGCGCATTCATCAGAAACGATATCGCCAAAAAGGTTTGAACACAGCATCACATCGAACTGCGCCGGATTCTTCATTATTTGCATAGTGGCGTTGTCGATATAGATGTGGTCTAGCTCTACATCTGGATAGTCTTTTGCCACTTCTTCAGCAATTTCACGCCATAAGCGGCTGGTTACCAGTACGTTGGCTTTGTCCACCGACGTCACTTTGCCGCGACGCTTCTGTGCTGCTTCAAACGCTGCAATAGCAATACGGCGAATTTCACGTTTGCTATAGCGCATGGTGTCATACGCGAACTCTTCTTCGCCTTCACCTTCTCGGCCCTTAGGCTGACCAAAGTAAATACCGCTGGTTAGCTCACGCACAACTAAAACGTCTACGCCTGATTTAGCAATGTCTTCACGAAGGGGAGACAGGCTTTCAAGGCCCGGATAAATGCGAGCTGGGCGCAAGTTGCTGAACAGGTCAAAATGACTGCGAAGGGTAAGTAGTGCGGCACGCTCAGGACGTTGCTCTAACGGCAAGGTGTCCCACTTAGGGCCACCGATACTGCCAAACAAGATCGCATCGGCTTGCTCACAGCCCAAAAGCGTTTTTGAGGGTAGCGCTTCGCCTTCAGTATCAATGGCATAGCCACCTACAGGATATGCTGTACGGTTGAGGGTGACGTTAAACTTCTTTTCAACAGCATCTAAAACCTTATTGGCTTCCTGCATAACTTCTGGGCCGATACCGTCTCCGGCTAATACGGCAATTGAATACTGGCTCATTTATACTCCTGCAACGCGTTCTTGTTGATTTTTTTGCTGATCAATTTGATCGGCTAAATATGTGTTGTTTAATACAAAGATAAGGGCTTTAACGCCGGCTTCCACAATATCTGTAGCCAAGCCGATTCCATGGAAACGACGGCCTTTATATGTAGCGATAACGCTCACTTGCGCCAAAGCGTCGGCACCTTCACCTTTTGAATCTAATTTAAAGTCGACAACTTCTAAATCTTCGTGACCTAGTATAGACATGATGGCCTTATAAGCCGCATCTACCGGGCCGTTTCCAATACTAGACTGGGTAATCTCTTCAGTGCCCACTTTCATTTTAACGGTAGCACTTGGAATGATTTCACGGCCTGAATTAGCTTGAAGATAAAGCAACTGGAAGTGTGCTTGGTCGTGTTTTTGCTTATCGAAGAACAACAAGGCTTCAAGGTCGTAATCGTATACTTGGCCTTTTTTATCCGCTAACTTTAAGAATGCGTCATACACCGCTTCTAAGTCATAGTCTTCGGTTTTATAGCCAAGTTCGGTTAAGCGATGCTTAATCACATGACGGCCAGAACGTGACGTTAAGTTTAGGTTGTTCTTATTAATACCCACACTTTCTGGAGTCATAATTTCATAGGTATTTTGCGCTTTTAAGACACCGTCTTGGTGAATACCAGATGAATGGCTAAACGCATTTGCGCCAACAATGGCCTTGTTTGATTGAACTGGCATATTACAAAGCTGGCTGACTAGCTTAGATGTGCGCGATATTTCGGTAGAATTAATGTTAGTTTCAAAGCCCAACATGTTCTTACGGGTTTGCAAGATCATAGCAATTTCTTCAAGTGAAGCATTACCAGCACGCTCGCCAATACCGTTTATCGTACATTCAACTTGTCTGGCACCTTGCTCAACAGCTGCTAATGAATTTGCTACCGCTAAGCCCAAGTCGTTGTGACAATGCACTGAAATGGTTGCTTTATCGATATTTGGAACGCGATTAAACAATTGCTGAATAATACCGCCAAACTCTGTAGGTGTTGTGTAGCCTACGGTGTCCGGAATATTCACCGTCGTCGCGCCAGCGCTAATAGCGGCTTCAACCATTCGGCATAGGTAATCAATATGGGTACGCCCCGCATCTTCACAGGAAAACTCTACATCGTCAGTATACTTACGTGCATGTTTCACCGCGGCTACGGCCATATCTACAATTTCATCTTGTGACTTGCGAAGCTTGGCACCTACGTGAATCTCTGACGTTGCGATGAAGGTGTGAATTCTGAATTGCTCAGCAACGCTTAATGCTTGTCCGCATGCATCAATATCACCCGGCAATGCGCGAGATAGGCCACAAACGATGGAGTTCTTAACTTCTTTGGCAATCATTTGTACAGAGCGAAAATCGCCGGGTGAAGAGACAGGAAAGCCTGCCTCAATGATGTCAACGCCTAACCGTTCGAGCGCCAGCGCGATCTGCAATTTCTCTTTGGCACTTAGGCTTGCAGGTAAGGCCTGCTCGCCGTCTCGCAATGTGGTATCAAAGATCTTCACTTGATTTGTCATGACGCTCTCTCAGTTGAATAGTTAAAAAAAAACCCGTGCTTGGCACGGGTTTTTGTGAAATTAAATCGCTGGTCGCAATCTACCCGTGCAGTCTGGCTGCCATAAGGAGTAGAGATAGAAGAAGGAAACGAATACGCATTTGTTATTTCTTTGCTGACCAAGTTGATAGCGACAATGTACCCATGTGGCATGAAGAGGTCAACCATTGTTTACAATAATGAGTATATTTTTCGTGTATAAATACTTTCTTTTAATTATTTAGGATATGTGTCCTAAAGATCTTGGTCTGAGAGCAACGTGACCAGTAATTACAGCCATTTATGAGGGGCTTAATTTACTATATATGATGTTGGTTAGGATGTTTGTACTAAATTTTGTTGTGGAGATGCAAAAGATATTGTGGTTTTTTATGCGAATATACTGGGTTTTTATTCTTTTTGGGGCGTTGTTACCTATTAAGCAGCGTAAAGTTCTTCCAGTTGATTTGAGTAGATAAGCGCATTTCGCGAAGGGATAAGGCACGTGGTGAACGCTTGGATTTAAAGCTCCATGCGTGGCCACAGCATGCAGCGGTCATTATCGCCTTTGAAGGCCGCAGCAGTATTTTGTTTTGAACTGAAAGTGCCGTGGCCGCTTCCATTTCATCGCGTAGTGGAGTTGAAGAAATGCACTCCCCTGAATTGGCAAACCATCCATTTTTGTTCAGATGGAGCTGGGTATTGTCTTGGTTTACCATATCAATGGAATCAAGCTCAATGTGAGAGCCTTCCATATTTAAAATTAAAACAGGTACAACAAGACCATACCTAGCGTTTTTTCTATACCACGCTTCTCGCTTTTCTACATCGTCTAAATGATTAATGCCGGGGCACTTTGCAGATTGCTTGGCATACCAACTTCCATTATGGGTATCTGTTTTTAGCGGGGATGGATTGTTTGCGATGCCATTACTAATCATATATCGAGCAATAGCTTTCACGTGATAAGGAAGCCCGCCCATTCGACGCTTTAGCAGCGATAGGTTTTTTATCTCGCTATGAGCTAGAGAGACGATTTCTCTTTCATACAGAGCAGTACATATTTCATTGAATTGAGGGTGGCTTCCGCCTAACGCTCCCGATTCGCTAAAAAAGCCTGCTTGAGATCGAGAAGAAGGTTTCTCTGCTGTCATCACTTATCTGCACAAATTTTTGATTATTGAATAACCGTATCAAGAAACGGTAATAAGTGCCATATAGGCGCTTTAAAAGCTGGTATTGCTTTTTGTTTAGCAAGTTTGAGGCTTTAGCGATTACTCATTTCATGATGATTTATATTACCAATTTTTTTATGCGCAAAGGTGAGGGTGAAAAATTTAAATTACCAATTTCCATATAAGTGATAAATCATTAAGTCATTGTTAAATAATGACTTGCTTTATTTTTATGACCTTACCAATATCAAATTATTAAAAAATAATTTGATATTGGTAAGGTGTTGTTGTGATGATGTTAAGACCAATTGTTATTTTTGTTGTTGACCAATATGTGGAATTGATCTACTGTTTGTAACATCCTTGTAAAGTAGGTGTGAGGTAAATTTACAAGGCAGGTAAGTTGCAGATCAATTAAGCGGTAAGGAATGAGTGATTAGACATTCCTCAATCCTTAAGAGGAAAACACACATGGCACACAAATTATCTAAAATAACGCTTGCGGTACTTTCGGCTACGACACTAAGCCTTACCGCAACTACAAACGCGCAGGAATCTCAGCAAGAGTTAAATGAAGATGTAGAGGTAATTGAGGTATCTGGTATCCGAGCGTCACTCGCTAGCGCGATGAATGAAAAACGCTTCAAGAATAATCTTGTTGAAGTTATCGAAGCTGAAGATATTGGTAAGCTACCTGACCAAAACTTAGCGGAAGTATTGGAAAATATTACTGGTATCCAGATTACCCGTGAAGCTGGCGTGGGGACAGGCGTGCAGATTCGTGGTACTGATGCCAACCGCACCGAAATAAACGGGGTTTCAACTGTCGGTTCAGGCGCAGGTCGAAGCGGTATCGATTTTGAAGATGTTTCAGCGGCTATTATTGCTGGCTTAGAAGTGACTAAATCGCCAGACGCGAAAACGATTGAAGGCTCTGTAGGCGGTACGATTAACCTTAAAACTATTCGTCCTTTACAGCTTAATGAGCAGTTAGCAGCGTTTCGTGTGCAAGGCGAGAACAGTAGTTTAACCACTGATAGCAACTTTCAACCTCGTATCTCGGGTACGTTTGGTGATAACTGGGATACCGATCACGGCACCATTGGTATTGTTATAAGCGGAAGCTATGCTGAACAAGACGTAACCGCGTTTCGACCTCGTGCTGATAGAGATAATATCATTACGTCGGATAGTGGCGTAGCGAGCGCTCAGTCTTTTGACTTTTTGCCAATTCAGTTTTTTGTTCAAGACTACGACAACTTCGAGTACGAAACTAAAAATCTAGTGGGCACTATAGAGTGGGCCCCGAACGATAATACTAAGTTCTTTTTTGACGCAATCATTAACGACCAAGAGCGTTTACAAGAAAGTTCGCGGGTGCAAGCGTCTGGGGTGAGTGCGCTTAACGATGTGTCAGTGCCTGATGAATTTGAAACCATTAACTTTGGTTCATTGGGTGGTACAAACTTGGGCTCAATTCAAGCGGCGCTTCGCGGAGTTATTCCAGTTGATCTGGAAAATGACGATGACGATCCTAACTTACGCTTTTCTAGTGATACTAACTCTCGTGTAACGAAAAGCGAGATTTTCCGCTTAGGGGGAGAGTGGCAGGGCGAAAAGTGGAGCGTGTTTGCGGAGGTTGCCTCAACATCATCAGATACTACCACACCGAGTTTTAATACAACGCTTAACTTTATCAACCCAAATGCGCCTTTAGATGCTGGTGGCGCAAACGATAATGCAGTGCCTTTCGCATATGACTTATCTGGTGGTGCATTAACGTTCGGTATTGCTGATGGGGCAGAATACGCGCCAACGGCAGAGCAATTACTTGACCCAAACAACGTTGTGCTGCGTGATGTAAACATTGGTCGTGACACTACTGAAAACTTCGAAGATGCTTTCCGCGTCGATTTCACGTATTACGTCGACACTATGGTTACGTCCGTTGATTTTGGTTATCGCTACAACAAATCAGGTAGTAAGCGTGAAGAGATAGGAAATAATGTAAATCTTCGGTCTATGGAAGATAGCCCGAGAGGTAGTTTATTTAGCGAGCTTTTAGTCGCTGGTCCTGACAACTTTAACGATGCTGATGGGCGTGAGCTCTATGTGGCTGATTTTCTTCTTATAGATCCCGAACAAGTATCGTCTAATCCCGATGCTGTTTTAGCTGCACTTCAACAAGCGCTAGAAACTCATGGTTCTGGCGAAACATTAGATGAACCAACATCAAGTTCAACGGGCTTCTTTGATATTGAAGAGGAAACTCACGCTTTATACGCACAAGCAAATTTTGAATACGAAATGTTCCGCGGTAACTTCGGTGTTCGCTACTTACAAACAGACGTAACTTCTGTAGGCAACTCAGTAACGGTTGATGAAAATGGTGATGAGCTTGTTTCACGCGTTACTAACAACGGCGATTACGACTTTATCCTTCCTCGTTTCAATCTAGTTGCAGATGTTACGGATGACATTGTACTAAGGTTTGGTGCTGGCAAAGACATTCGTCGCCCTAATTTTAACGACCTTTCGACATCGGTAACCTTCAGCACAAGTCCTAACCCAAATGTGGCTATTGGAAACCCTAACCTAACGCCTGAAGAAGTAATTTCTTATGACCTAGCAGCTGAGTGGTACTTTGCTGAAGCCAGCGTTATTAGTGTAGGGATTTTCCACAAAACTCGAAAAGATCTATTCGTAGATCAAATTGTGAGTGCAGCAGAAGATCCAGTAACAGGGTATCGAGACCTAACAGACCCTTGTGAAGGTGGTGGTATCTTCAATCCAATAGCAGATATCAACGTGTTTGGTCCAAATCTTGGCACAGGCGTTTGTGTGGGCACAGAAACTAAAATTAACGATACAGGTGAAACAACCCAGAAAGGTATTGAATTTGCTGTTCAATATGACCTATCTGGTTTTGAAAGCGAGCTAGGTTGGGCTTCAGGTTTTGGCGTGCTTGCTAACTACACTATTCAGGAGTTCGACGGTGGTGAAGCAGAAAACATCGCGACAAGCCGAGCTGGCCAAGTTTTCGCAGCAACCACAGGAAGCGATCAGGAGGTGAGTGCGGTTCAGGGTCTGTTAAATCTTTCTGAAAATGCCTACAACATTACGCTTTATTACGAGAAGTTTGGTCTATCTGCTCGCATGCGCTACACGTGGCGTGAAGCCTACCGTACAGATGACTTCGGAAGTACTTCTAGCTTCCCGTGGGGTTTCCCAGCGGTTCAGGCTGATCGTGGTCAGTTGAATGCAAGTGTGACTTACGATGTTAACGAAAACCTTAATATTGGTGTAGAGGCCGTAAACATCACTGAGTCTGAGGTAGAGCAGTACTGTGTTAACGAAGGTGCGCTTCTGTGCTTCCAAGGTCTGACTGACCGAAGAATCACTCTTGGTGCGAACTATCGCTTCTAACATCGCAAAATGGTGGTGAGGTGTCTGGACGTTAATTTTTCAGATGCTCTCACGGCCAATCAATTTGGTTTTGCCAATCAAGATATTAAGTCAAATCTGAAAGTTATTTGGGTAAACCACAGTCGTCACATGTACCACATTCAGACCGCTCAAATTAGTGGGCGAAGTTTCCTGAATATATACGGTTTAACTTTTACCTTTATTGGTATTACAGGTTTTCTTTATTTCTATCAATTGGTTGACAAATTGGTAAGTTAATAATAACGTAAGGGTAGGCTTGAATTGGCAAGATCTGAAAGCGAAATGCCATTACAAAGCACTAGTCATTTTATTTTTGGTTCGAAAAGCAACTTCGGACAATGCAACGAATATCGTCATTAGGAGACAGTCATGTCCAAACCAACCATTGGTTTTATCGGTTTAGGCCTTATGGGCGGCAATATGGTAGAAAACCTTCAGAACAAAGGCTACGCCGTTACCGTAATGGACTTAAATAAAGCTGCTGTGGATAAATGTGTAGAACGCGGCGCAAAAACAGCGAAAACTGGTAAGGCACTTGCTGAAGCTTCAGACATCGTGATGTTGTGTCTAACCACCTCAGAAATAGTAGAAAAAGTTATCTATGCTGAAAATGGCGTGTTAGAAGGTTTGCAGGAGGGGTCTGTATTAGTAGATTTTGGTACATCAATCCCAGCATCTACTAAGAAAATTGGCGCAGACTTGGCGAAGAAGGGCGTAGGTATGATTGACGCGCCTCTTGGAAGAACACCTGCACACGCAAAAGATGGCCTGTTAAACATTATGGCAGCAGGTGATATCGATACCTTTAACAAGGTAAAAGGTGTGCTGGAAGACCAAGGTGAAAATGTCTTTTATTTAGGCGCTTTAGGTTCCGGCCACACAACTAAGCTAATTAACAACTTCATGGGTATGACCACGGTCTGTGCCATGTCACAAGCCTTCGCTGTAGCAGAGAAGGCAGGCGTAGATAAGCAGCAGCTTTTCGACATTATGTCTACAGGGCCTTCAAGTTCCCCTTTCATGCAATTCTGTAAAAATTATGCGGTTGATAACGTTAGTGATTTAGGCTTTTCAATTGCTAACGCTAACAAAGACCTGGGCTACTTTTTGAAGATGGTTGAAGACCTAGGTACCGAATCAAAAATAGCGGAAGGCTCGTCTGCCAATTTGAACGCTGCGGTTGATGCGGGTTTAAGCCAAGGTAATGTACCTGAGATTTTCGAGTACTTTAAAACGCTGACTAAGTAATGTATCGACTACGTCGTCATCGCTCTTAAAGTGATCAAAAGGCAGGTATTTTATGCAAGTGCAATTTATTAAGTGGCTAGCTGTGTTTATTGTTATTAGCGCTATGTCGTCAAACGCGGGCGCTAAACAATATAACGTTAGCTCACCAGATGAATACAACGCAATAGCATCGTCTCTTAAGGCGGGTGACGACGTAATTTTACAAAATGGTGTTTATCGAGACTTTGAAATTTTACTAGTAGGGCAGGGTAGCGCTGAAAAGCCCATTACGCTGACTGCGCAAACTAAAGGTAAGGTTATTCTGTCTGGTCGTTCTAACTTAAAGTTAGCTGGGCAGTATTTAGAAGTATCGGGTTTGGTATTCAAAGACGGATATACCCCTAGCAGCGCTGTTATCGCGTTTAGGAAAGATGCACAAACGCCAGCTAATTATTCACGAGTAAGTGAAGTAGTCATTGATGAGTACAGTAATCCGGACCGCCAAGAATCAGATTATTGGGTTGCACTTTATGGTAAGCACAACCGGTTTGACCATAACCACCTGACGGGTAAGCGTAACAAGGGGGTTACTGTCGCTGTTCGGCTTAACGGCGAGGCACATCAAGAGAACCATCACAGTATCGATCACAACTACTTCGGTTATCGCCCTGTATTCGGTTCAAATGGAGGAGAGACGTTAAGGATAGGTACAAGTCATTACTCACTGAGTAATTCGAATACTCAGGTTATCAATAACATATTCGAACAAACTAATGGCGAAGTTGAAATTATTTCTGTTAAGTCTGGTGAGAACCTGCTGAAAGGAAACGTTTTTCTATCCGCTAAAGGCACCCTAACCCTTAGACACGGTAATAATAATCGCGTTGAAGATAATGTGTTTTTAGGCAATGGCGTGGACCATACCGGTGGAATTCGCGTTATCAATGAAGGCCAAGTGATAACCAATAACTACTTGGAGGGGCTAACGGGCTATCGCTTTGGTAGTGGCTTTACGGTTATGAATGGTGTGCCTGACTCGCCTATCAATCGTTATCATCAGGTTAATAACGCGCAAATCACAAATAACTCATTCATTAACGTGTCACATATCCAACTTGGTGCTGGAAGCGATGAAGAGAGAAGCGCGACACCTATAAATTCATTGTTTGCCAATAACCTTATTTACAATGCTTCGCTAAACCAACCTTTTACATTATTTGATGATGTGAGCGGCATTACATTCGCTAACAATGTCGCTAATACCAAAATGATAAAAGAACTTAGCGAAGGCTTTACTACTGCATCGCTACCCCTTGTTAAGGGTGAGAATGGGCTTAACGTCGCTAAGCTAAACGAGCCTGAGGTAAAAGGCGCAGAAACAAAAGATGTTGGTGTTGCTTCTAACATGAACGTCGTATCAAAAAGTGACGTCGGCGTAAGCTGGTATCCCAAAATAGTACCTGAAGTGAACTTCGCTGCAGGTAAAACAATTAGCGTAAGTGCCGATGCTGCTGAACTTATGACAGCACTTGAAAATGCCAGTGACGGAGATGTTATTACAATGGCACCTGGCACTATCGTTGTGCCCAGTGTTCTTATTATCGATAAGACAGTAACGGTAACCGCACAGACTCCCAAAGCTACAACACTGTCGTTCGAACGCTCCGCCTTGTTCGAAATACATGACAATGGAAATTTGAAGCTTGAAGGTTTGGTGCTTTCAGGGAAAGACAGCCCAGACGCTTTTGGCAATAGCGTTGTAAGAACGAAAAAGTGGGGCATGCTTCACAACTATGTTTTGAACGTAGAAAACTGTGATATCGAGCGTCTCGATATCAACCACTCTTTTAACTTCTTTACGTCTGGCAAAGGCGCGTTTGCCGATGACATATCACTCTCGAAAAATAGTTTTAACGGCATTACGGGCCATGTTTTAAGTCTTGATAAAGAGATAGAGGACTACGGTATTTATAACGCTGAGTATGTCAGCATAACCAACAACACGTTTAGCAACATAAGTGGTAGCGTTGTAAATCTCTACCGAGGCGGTACCGATGAAAGTACCTTTGGACCGCACTTAGACATGCAGGGCAACGTGTTAACTAACGTAGGCAGTGGTAAACGCAACAAACAAAGTGCCAGCGTTTATCTTCATGGCGTGCAAGTTTCAACGCTAAAAAATAACAACTTTAATGAGTCTGAGCCTGTTGTGGTTAATCACACCGTTGGTGAGCCAATTACCGCAATAACAAACAATACGTTCCTAAATACACCTATGCCAATGATTAAAGAGCTGTTTGCACCTGGTCCGCACACTGCGGTATTGAATGACAATGTTTCCACGAAAGCGAACAAGAGGTAATGGGCAATGATTAAAAACCTCTGTTCCCTACAACAAAAATCTGCGCTTTTACTTTTCATTTTTTGTTCGCTTTCTTTTTCTTCTCTTGCCGCTCACCCTAACTTGGTGATCACGCAAGACGACGTTGTAAAAATGCGCAACGCCATAATGCAAGAAGGGCGTTTCCAAGATGCTTATTTGCAAGTTAAACAAGAGGTAGATTTGCATTTAGCAATGCCAAACGTTGTTCCTGTGCCAAAAGACGGCGGCGGTGGTTACACTCACGAACGTCATAAAAAGAACTATCAGCTTATGTATAACGCTGGCGTGGTGTACCAAATTAGTGATAACGAAAAGTATGCGAATTATGTAAAAAATCTCTTGTTAGATTATGCCGCACTTTATCCTACATTAGGGTTGCACCCACAGCGTAAAGTGAACGCCCAAAACCCTGGTGTTTTCTTCTGGCAAAGCCTAAATGAAGCCGTATGGCTTGTGAATACTATTCAAGCTTACGACTTGATATACAACGCGCTTGATGAAGAAGAGCGAAGCGTAATTGAGAACCAACTGTTGCGTCCTGTCGCGTTGTTCTTATCAGAGGGTCAACCGTCTACGTTTAATAAAGTACACAACCACGGAACGTGGGCTACCGCTGGCGTAGGTATGGCAGGGTATGTGTTAAACGAACCAGAATGGGTTGAAAAAGCACTTTACGACCTAGAAAAGTCAGGCAAAGGTGGTTTTTTAAAACAGCTCGATACGCTATTTTCCCCTCAAGGCTACTATAACGAAGGGCCGTACTACCAACGCTACGCGCTAATGCCGTTCGTTACGTTCGCTAAAGCAATTGAAAATAATGAGCCTCAACGCAATATTTTCGACCACCGCGATAAGGTTTTGCTTAAAGCAATAAATACCACCATTCAGCTTAGCTACAATGGATTGTTCTTCCCAATCAATGACGCAATTAAAAGCAAAGGCATAGATACTATTGAGTTAGTGTATGGTGTTGCTGTGGCGTATCAGCAAACAAAAGATAAAGGCTTACTGGATATTGCCAAGCAGCAAGGGCGAATTGTACTCACAGGCGATGGTGTTGACGTAGCGAAGGCGCTGGATGAGAACAAAGCAACGCCTTATATTTTCGAATCGATGGCCTTGGGTGACGGTAAAGATGGCGATGAAGGTGCATTAGTAATTATGCGCACTGAAGAACCTCAGGGTGAAACAGTGTTATTTAAACCTGCAGCCCAAGGTTTAGGACATGGGCATTTCGATAAACTAACATGGCAGCTTTACGATAAAGGCAGTGAGATTGTAACCGACTATGGTGCGGCACGATTCTTAAATGTAGAAGCCAAATTTGGTGGTCGTTACCTTCCAGAAAATAATAGCTATGCCAAACAAACCGTTGCGCACAATACGGTAGTGGTTGATGAGCAAAGTCATTTCTCTTTTAACTTGGAAAAGGCGAATGCGAATGCGCCTACGCTACACTTCTTTGAAAATAACGAGCACGGTACAGTTGCTCGCGCCAGCATCGAAACTGCCTATGACGATGTTGTACTTGATAGAACGATAGCGCTGCTTTCTTTACCTACCTTAAATAAGCGCATTGTTGTTGATGTGTTTGATGTATCTAGTGACAAGCCGCACACCTACGATTTACCACTGCATTATAGCGGTCATTTAATTGATACTAACTTTGAATATCAGGGTTATACCAATACGTTATCTGCACTAGGAAGCGTAAGTGGATATCAGCACTTGTGGCTAAGGGCGAAGGGTATTCCGAAAGCTGATATAGCTAGAGTGACTTGGCTAAATAGTAACGGCCGTTTCTATTCACAACACAGCGTTGCAAAAGGCAACGAAACCTTTCTATTTACCCAGCTAGGTGCCGGTGACCCAAATTTCAATCTTCGCAACGAGAGCAGCGTGATACGCAGGGTAGAAGGTAAGGCGCATCACCAATTCGTTTCCGTTCTAGAGCCTCACGGTGAATACAACCCTAGTAAGGAATATACCTTGGGTGCAGAAAGCATTATTACATCAGTTCAGACAGTAAAAAACGACACATTGCTTTTACTTGTAATAAAAGCAGCTGAACAGCAGTTTCTAATAGCCATAAATACCACAGACGGTAGCGAGTCGACCGAGTCTGTTTCTTTTGATTTTGATAAAAACCGTTACACGCTTTCAAGCCGTTTCGCTGTGTATGCGCTGTAATTTTTTAGGATTTACGTTATGAATAAGCAAAGCGAACATTTTTTATTTGGCAACGAGACAGAGATTGAAGACTTAGGCAATGGCTTAAAGCGTCAAATGTTGGGGTTTAATCATGAACTTATGGCAGTAAAGGTATTTTTTGATAAAGGTGCAGAAGGGTATACCCATGCACATCGCCATTCTCAGGTGACGTATGTTGAAGAAGGTGAGTTTCATTTCAGCATTGGTGGTGAAATGAAGATTTTGAGGAAAGGGGATAGCTGTCTTATCCCACCTCACGTAGAGCATGGTGCAGTTTGCCCTACAGGCGGCATTCTAATAGATACTTTTAGCCCAGCTCGCGAAGATTTTGTGGGAGAATAATAATGAAAATTAATGGCTTGCGATGGTGGGTAATTGCCCTTATCGCGCTAGCAACCATAATTAACTACATCGATAGACAGGCACTCAGTGTGCTTTGGCCAGACATTGTTGAAGATCTATTTCCCGACGAATCTGCATTAGAGCGCAAACAAATTTATGCGAATATTTCTATTGTCTTCGTTTTCGCTTACGCCTTTGGGCAAGCTATTTTCGGAAAAATCTTCGATTGGATAGGTACCCGTATTGGGTTTGTATTATCAATAGGCGTGTGGTCTCTTGCTACCGTGCTTCACGCATTTGCACAAGGCTTTCTGAGTTTTGCTATTTTTCGCGCCATTCTTGGTGTAGCAGAAGCGGGTAACTGGCCAGGCGCAGCGAAAGGCAATGCCGAGTGGTTTCCAACTAAAGAGCGTGCGTTGGCACAGGGTATTTTTAATTCTGGCGCTGCGATAGGTGGAATAATTGCTATCCCAGCTATCGCTATGATGACCATTTACTTTAGTTGGCAGCTTATTTTTATTGTTGTGGGGTCTTTGGGCTTTTTATGGCTGGTGCCGTGGCTTGTTCTTGTTAAAGCTCCGCCTGGCTCACACCCGTGGATAACTGATGAAGAAAAGCAGTACATACTCACTGGCCAGCGCATGGTTTCGAGTGATGACGCCGCTGATTGTGAGAGCGAATACAATCCCTCTACAAAGGAGCTACTGTCGAAAAAGCAAAGTTGGGGCGTAATTATCGCTTCCGCTGCTATCGACCCTATTTGGTGGTTGTTCGTGTTCTGGATCCCAATTTACCTTAACGAAGTGTATGGCATGGATGTTAAGTCTATTGGTCTGTATGGATGGGTTCCATATGTTGGCGCCATGCTGGGCGCATGGTTCGGCGGCTTACTCGCGCAGAACCGCATAAAGGCAGGCTGGAATACCGATAAAACCCGAAAACTCGTTATCACGCTGGGTTGTGTGATTATGCTTCCTTCGCTACTGGCGATGGCAAATCCGGGGTCTGCAATTACAGCGGTGTTGATTATGGCTGTCATTTTATTTGGTTTTCAAACGGCTATCGGAAATGTTCAAACACTACCCAGCGACTTATTAGGTAAAAAGTCGGTGGGAACCTTGTCTGGGTTTTCCGGAATGGCCGCGAAATTAGGCGCTGTAGGGTTAACGTCATTGGTACCTATGTTAACCGCCGATGGCAACTATACTCCTGCTTTTATTATTGGCGCATCGCTTGCCATTATTGCCGCTGCTGCGGTGTGGCTTCTTATTCCTAAAATCGAACCAATAAAGCAATAGTGTTTTTACTGTGGGCTCGATTTTATCAGCCCACAGTCTCTATGAATTACCAAACAAGGCGTACCAAATGAAAAAGCTAAGCTTTATGGGCGAATGCATGGTTGAACTGCGCTCAAATGAAGGCTCTGATACATCGCTACATCAATCGTTCGCAGGCGATGTGTACAATTCTGCCGTTTACTTAAAGCGATGTTTTTCTGATATACAGGTGGGGTTTGTTACTGTCGTCGGAAACGACACCTTTAGCTCTCGCATGAAGGGCAACTTTGAAGTGGAAGGGCTAGACACCTCATTTGTGTTTTCAAATGAAAATCGCTCTGCAGGTCTGTATTTAATTGATACTGATGCTTCGGGAGAGCGCAGCTTTACCTATTGGCGATCACAATCTGCCGCTAAAACCATCATGTCATTCCTTAAACCAGAAGCGTTAAGCACATTGTCTGAAAACGATATGTTTATGTTCTCTGGTATTTCCATTGCCATTATCCCACGCGACGAACGGCCGTCGTTCTTCCGTTTTATTGAGGCGTTAAAAGAGAGTGGCGTAAAAATTGTGTTCGACCCTAACTATCGTGCACGACTTTGGGAAACACCTGATGAAGCAAGTAAGAACTTCAAGCAGGCACTTTCGCTTTGTGATGTAGCACTCGTTGGCGTGGAAGACATTATTGAGCTTTTTGATATTGAAAGTGCAAACGATGCCTTAGCCCTTTGCGAATCATTTGGCGTCAGTGAAATCGTTATCAAGAATGGACCTTTATCAGTGCTCACCGTGTTAGACGGTGAGCGTTTGGAGCACGCTATTGTGCCAGTTGCCAACGTAGTCGATACCACATCGGCCGGCGATGCATTTAACGGTGTGTATTTAGGCGGCAGGCTTAATGATGTGCCTATTTCTCGTTCGGTTGAACTTGCAGCAAAAGCAGCAGGCACTGTGATTCAGCATCGCGGAGCAATCATCCCACGAGGAATCGTTGAAACGGCATTAGCTGAACAACGCTAAATAATTACTGAACAATTGACACTTATTTTTTGTTAGATGTAAGCGGTGGCACATCCATCACACTGTTTGCAGAACACCTTTCAGGTTAAGGCCTATTAACATTCAACAAATAGAGAGACCATTTTATGACACGCTTTTCTGAACTTATGTCAGGCCAAACCCTGTTGCCAATTATTCAGGCAGATTCCCCTGAGCAAGGTGTGAATATTGCGAAAGCAATGTCGAAGGCAGGCTTAAACCTTGTAGAGGTTGTGCTTAGAACAGAGGCATCACTTGAAGCGCTTAGCGCCATTAAGTCAGAAGTACCTTCACTCATTGTGGGGGCAGGCACAGTGATAAACGAAGAGGTATTATCTGCCGCTATTGAAGTGGGCAGTGACTTTATCGTGACGCCTGCGGTATCTAATTCACTGTTAAATGCGTTAGAGGCATGTCAGATACCTGTATTGCCTGGTGTGTCGAATACTGCAGACATACTTATGACCCTTGAAGCTGGTTTCACTGAACAAAAGCTTTTTCCAGCATCTCTATCAGGTGGTGCACCTTTTTTGAAAGCAGTGTCATCGGTATTTCGCGATGTTACGTTTTGTCCTACAGGCGGCGTGAATCAATTGAACAAAACTGATTACCTTTCGCTACCTAACGTATTTGCAGTTGGTGGAACGTGGGTCGCGAAAAAAGAGTGGGTAAGCGAAGAAAACTGGGAAGCAATAACGCAGTCTTGCCAAGAGGCAAACGCATAATTTTTTGCTTAGAAGGGGCGTTTATCCGCCCTTTGTTCTCATTAACTAACCTACTTGTATGACCAAATTGTAGTTTGATACACTTTTTTTTCGATTTCTTGTTTTAATTTTGTTCAATCGCCAAAAGACGATTATAATTAAGTTGTTGATAATAAATGCTAATGTTTTTATTTTGCTTGCTTGAGAGCTTGAATTGAAATATTACCAATTGCGTGTATATTGACGCTATATAAAGTTAAGAATAGCAATTTAGTTCGACGGGTAGTCTGCAACGGCAGAAAAATAAATATACCGCCAGAGCTAGAGAAAGTTGCATAGTGGGCGCGTAATGCGCACTACGTTTAATTGAAAAGGTTTCGAACATGAAAAGTCGTCGAATGTTCTGGCAAATTGCAGAAAAAATAAAGGCGTTAATTGCATCAGGTCTTTACCCACCAGGAACGCGTTTACCCGCCGAGCGTGAGTTAGCTGAGACATTCGATGTAAGCCGTCCGACGATCCGAGAGGCTATTATTGCCCTTGAAGTACTTCAGCATGTTGAAGTGAAGACGGGGTCTGGCGTTTACGTACTCGATAAGCCAAAAGACAAAGAAGACGCTACCACAGAACAAATAAGTGCATTCGAGCTGACTCAAGCAAGAGCACTTGTAGAAGGTGAAGCGGCTGCTTTAGCTGCATTGTCGATTACTGATGAAGAGCTTTCTGCCCTTGAGAAGACATTAGAAGCAATGAAAACCGGGGTAAATGCGGAAGAAGCTGACCGTGATTTTCATATCATTATCTCACGTGCCACGCGCAATAAAGCCATACTGTTGGCAGTAAATAAGTTCTGGTCGTTACGAGATTCACAGCCTCAAATCATTCAAGCTTACAGCACGGTTTGTAGTCAGTCTGACCAAGATAGACTGGAAGAGCATTATGAAATCTTCGAAAGCTTAAAGGCGAGAAATTCACAGGCCGCGAGAGCTGCTATGCATGCTCACTTCAATCGCTTAATCGACGCGCTGTTTGCAGCGAGCGAGGCGCAGGCGCTAGAAGAAGTGAGAAAGAAAAGCAGTCAAACTCGCGATCTTTATTCATTAAGCCATTTGCGTACTAACTAAGCCATTAGCGCGCAAAGTGAGCCATCAGCGCACAAAATGAGCCATCAGCGCACAAAATAAGCCATTAGCGTACGAACAAAGCCATTACCGTACAAAATATGCCATTTGGGAACGGATTTCTCCGTTCCACCTCATATCAGTAGTTGCTAGTTACCATGTTCATTCTCAATTGAATAAAAGCTGGCAACTACACGCTCTGCTTCATTTGCAGAATTGTTAACGTGATATACACCTACCTTGAAATACAGATATTGATCATCTTCATCATAACCACTATTCCCAATATTTAAAGAACGGGTGACGTCAGACTTTCCTTCTCTTGAAATCGTTGCGGTGAGCGTGTCACCTTCAACGTCAATAACGTAGGTAAAACGCTCATTAAGTGCTATGCCATCAGTGGGGTTGTTTGCATCACTGTCTCGCGAGCCGATCATTTCTACCCATATTTCTTCTTTCTCGCCATTCGCTGTTGCCACTGCTCTGCGCTCGTGGGCAAAGTAAATAGCGCCTAAGTTATTACTAGGCAACTTGCGGTAGTACAGGCGTATTGGCTCGTCATCGTTAGCATGTATTTGACCTATGATCACGCGGCCTATTTGGAAATTCTCGCCTGTAGTGGTAACTTCGTTTACCGCCATCTCAACCCGTAAACGACCATTCACGCCGCCTGCAGCATCTTGATTTGCCTGAGAGGCGGAGGAGAGTACCCAGTTGTTTTTATTAACGCCTTGGGTCTTAATACTGGTATCGCCGCGTCGCAACATTTCACGTAACTCAACGCGAACATAATTGGTGTTTACAGAGGTTTTAAAACCGATTGTAGGAGAGCGCATCACTAACGCGCCATCGTTACCTACATAGAAATATTCGGAGTTGGTATACCCCTGCTGAAGCCTAGTTTCGCCTATGTTATCAGCCGTGCCTGAGTCATCATTGTCTGTTGGAATGCTTAAATACCAGTCTTGTAAATCGATACCCGCAGTTGAAGTAAGTGCAGATGAAATTTCACCGTCGCCTTCAGTGCAATTGAATAACTGAACCTCAACTATTGCGTTATGGTCATTAACAGAGTTTCCAAACGGGGTAACACGTATATAGCGAGACGTTACAAGCGCTGGTAATGAATAAAGCTCGAAACCCGCAAGCTGTGTATTTGAGTTGATATTTGATCGCTGTGTATCCCAGCTTTCACCATCTAGTGAGGTTTCAATAGAAAAGCGATAAGCGCGAGCTTCGCTGTCATACCACTTAATTTGAAGAGCACCTAGTTGTTGGTCGCTATCAAATGAAAGCACGAGCGCAGAATTAGTGCCTGTTGATTGCCAACGAGAGGCGTTAGAGGTATCGCCGTCGATAGCTTTAGATGCATTAAAAGGCGCTTTTTCTTCAGTCGCCGATGCGCTTAACCCTGTTAATGGTAACGCGCTACATGCTTCCGTCTCATTTGTTGGGGGAATGGGAGACGGTGTTGGCGCAGAGCTATCGTCTGGTAAAGGCGTTTGCGAGGTTGTGGACGATGAAGAAGAGCCACAGCCATTTAGCGAAGTAAGCGTTAGTAAAACAAGCAATAAGCGAAACATATACATTCCTTACTGGCGTTGAAGAAAAAAAGGGCCCATGTTCGGGCCCCAATTACTCACAGTGAAACCTTGGTTAATAGCGGAATTGCACGCCAGCGAAGACTCTTTGACCGTACACATTAATTTCTGCAAAGTTGTCTTGGGTTGGGCGATACTGGCGTCTGGGCTCATCAAAGATATTGATAGCCTCTAGACTAAACTTCCAATTCTTATTCAGGCGATAAGACACACGCGCCTCAAATACTTCCGTATCGTCTATGAATCGAATAGCGCCAGGCGTATTAACAAACTGCTGGAAGTAGTTGCTTCTGTACTTGTAGTTAATAGATGCGCTTAAGTCTTCCCATTGATAATAGAGCTGCGTAGAAATAACGTGCTCTGAAAAACCGAACAGGTTAGCTGGTGCAACAATGCCCGTACGCGAAATTAAATCACCCGAGCTAGGGTCGATAACTGTTGATTCGCCGAAGCTCTCATCTTGAAATTCAAAATTCGAGTCTGCGTAGTTGTAGCTAAGCTTTATACCAAAACCACTTAACCAGCTATCTAGGTATGAAAATGAGTGTGTAGCGGTAATTTCAGCACCATAGATAGTGCTGGTATCGTCGCTAGTTTGAGGCGCAGTAACGATGGTTTCTAATTCTTCACCATCAACTTCAAAAATTTCGGTTTGAGACGTGTTTGAGAAGCCACCTTCAAAGCTTTTGTAATACAAACCAAGCGCAAGAATAGTATCTTCGTTTGGATACCACTCAATAGCGGTGTCTACATTCCAAGATAGGAAAGGTTCAAGTACTGGGTTACCTACTGCCACTGCGCGCGCAAGCGCATCTGATATCTCGCCAGTGTCGCTGTCTTCGTCTAGGCCTAAGAAGTTTCTGCCAAAGCCTAGGTCTGATGGATCTGGGCGTGACAGGCCGCGATAAATAGCGCCGCGAAACATAACCTCATCCGAGAGGTCTACGATTAAATTGAAGCTTGGAAGTAACTCAGTGTAATCACCGCCGCCTTCTACTTGAATGAGTTCGTCAGTAATAGGGGCAATGCCTGTAATTAGGCCGTTTTCATCGCGTGTAGCCTGTAAGGGTCCTCGATATGACAGAGACGATACTTCTGTTCTTACAATGCGAAGACCAAAGTTGCCGCGTACACCATAATCATTTATGAAAGTGTCGTAGTCTGCCTGCAGATAGGCCGCGATGGTTTTCTCTTCAACGTCAACAGCTGCAATATCTTGTCTATCTGAATCATCAACCGTTGGGAAGGCGTTAGCGATTGTTAGCACCTCTCCCGCATCATTAGTCACTGTGCCTAGCAATGTCTCTGCTAAACAGATTGGATCGAACGTAGCGAAAGAGTTACCTGTTCCTGCGCTAATTACGTTACCTTCGCTATCAACGTTGGTGAAAAGCGGCGCGCCTCCAGTCTCATCGTCAAAGAAGCCTGATTCAGGAAATGCGTTGTTTCGGCAAGCATCATTAGCCATAGCTGCCGCTTCATCACTGAACGTTACCTCTGTTCGGTTGTTGGTACCACTGCCACCAGGTACGCTGTCGTATTCTAACTTAGATAGCCTAACACCACCTTTTACACCAATGATAAATTCAGAGTCTGGTATGTAGTCGAAGTCAGCGCGTACCGCTGAAATCTTGTTATTTCTAAATTGGTTTAGATCTAGGCGTGTTCTTGCTTCATCAGCAAAAGCACCGTGGTAGTTAACGTCGAAGTCTTGAAGTGTCCATGTAGGTACAAGAGAACCGTTGGCAAATATCTGTGCTGCAGTTCTTACTTCACCGTTACCATCCGCTCCCAGTACATCATTACCGTAGATGTCTACATCTTCCGACTGCAGTCTGGTTTGAATAATATTTTCGCGTCGTTCAGTTTCAGAGGTAGATAGGTCAAGAGATATGCTTAGTCTATCGTTTACCGTATAGTCGAAACGTAAGCCTCCTCCAGTGTACTCTTCAAGGCGTTCTGCAAATTGGCTGTTTGTTTCAATGTTTTGCGTAGCTGTAAATTGTCTTAGTGCACCGTTAGAGGTAGCCACAAGGTCAAAGGGGAGTCTTTCTGACGCTGGCGTGGTATAGCCATCAATGTGGTTGACTTCGGCAAAGACGAGGTCGTTTCTTACTTCACTAAAGGTTCTATCTGAAAGCTGTACGTCGGCATTTACCTCTAGCTTGTTATTAGGGCGCCACTGGATAGCACCGAAGAATGATTCTCTATCGTCGTCGGTAACGTTTTGTCTAAACGAGTTTTGCGAGCGAGAAAAGATAAACGGCTCCGAAGCATCAGGCGCTGCGCCGGTACCATCAGTAATTAAATTTAGCGCGCCGCCGTTATCTTCACAGTCTGTGCGGCTGCTGTTAATTCCGTCACCAAATGCTGGTGAAACTCTGCATGCATCCCAACTCGTTCCTGTTCGAGCTTCCTGTTCGGGGTTGGTCGTTACGTTCTTTTGATAGCCTACAGATATACCTATGTCGCCGAATCGTTCAGTTTCAAATTGGTCCACAAAGCTACTGGTAATACGCTGGCCAAAGTCGCGAATAGGGTCTTCTAAATCTGTATTGTCTGGATTCCAGTTACCTTTATATTCAAACTGAAAGCGGCGTTTACCGAAATCTAATGGTTTGATGGTATCTAAATGTATTTGACCTGAAACACCGCCTTCAATCAGCTCAGCAGACTGTGTTTTATAAATCGCAACTTTATTAAAAAGCTCTGATGGAAACTGAGAGAAGTTTACAGAGCGGTCACCACTGCCGTTCGCTGCTTCACGACCGTTCATTACCGTACTGCCTAGATAAGGGCCAAGGCCTCGAATTGAAATTTCCGTTGCACCGCCTTGCTCTCTGTGAGAAGACGCGCCAGTAAGGGTTTCTAATGCCTCACCAATAGACAAAGCAGGCAGGTCGCCAATGTCGTCAGCAGAGATACCATCAACAATTTCAGTTGATTCACGCTTTATCGAGATAGAGCTTTGAATAGTACCTCGAATACCTTTAACTTCGATAATTTCGGTTGTTTCTTCATCGGCAGCATCTGCTTCTTGCGCTGAAACTGGGGCGCTCATAAGCAGACCTGCAGAGCACGCAGCATAAACCAGAGCTGGGCTGAAGTATTTGGCGCGAATGGCGTGTACGAACGGATTTGGTTTTCTCTGATTTATCATCGTGGCTTCCATAATGCTGTGTCTTTTGTTTTGTAGGGCTTTCAGCAATTTATTTGGTTATTAAATCTAACCAAAACGCATATCTGTTATTACCAATTTGTTTCATTGTGTAAAGCCAATGCTAAGGGTTTGTTTACGTATTGGCAACAAATTTACAAGAAAATAATTAAAATTGTCATTATTTCGCTTATCTATGAGACGGATAGCCAAAAGATGTAGATCGTGCTTTTATCTGCTAAAAGGCTATTAAATATATATAAATCAATCCATTAATGTTTTGGTGTTCAGTGGTTAGTGGTTCTCGATGTCAAAAAAATGTTATCAGTTTGTTTTTCTGGTGGTAATAATAAATTCTTTGTGGTTACATACCAATAACTATTTTGGTTGTATGTATTGGTAAGGTTGGTTTTCTCTATTGGTAAGTTTTTGGCAGTGGGGTTTATCAGCATCAAAGAAAATAAGCAGCGAGAGTAATAATGAAAAAAATAAGTATTTTAACGCTTAGCGCCTTAAGCCTAGGGCTTGCGGGTTGCGGTGGTGATGATGGTGCTACAAACCAGCCTGGTGCCTTATCTCTTTCTGGAACGGCTAAGGAAGGAGAGACGTTAACTGCATCAGTCAGTGACCCTGACGGTATTGATCAAAACACAGTGGTGTTTACATGGTTTGCAGATGGTACACCAATAGCAGATGCAACCGATGCTTCTTACACGCTTACGGTAAATGAAGCTGGTACACGTATTCGTGTAGCGGTTACGTACGTCGACCTGGGCAACACGCGTGAAGGTTTTACTACAGAAGAAACCGAGGTGGTAGAAGCGTTGCCTGTTAACTTTGAGGGTGTTATTACCATTTCAGGCTCTACAACGGTAGGGCAAACGTTAACGGCAGACATAACAGACGATAATGGTTTGTCTGGCACCGTAACTTACAGCTGGGCCTCAGACGGCGATGTTATCGAAGGAGCTGTATCTAATTCGCTTGAGCTTGTTGAGGCTTACGAAGGAACTGCCATTACGGCTATGGCTTCATATGTTGACGATAGTGGATTTGACGAATCAATTACCTCTGAGCCTACTGAAGCTATTGCACCAGTGCCGGCTGATAATGTAACGGGCTCGCTTGACGACCCTATTACTGGTGAGCTAACAGTAGGTGCCACGCTTACTGCACCTACCCCTGTTGATGCCAATGGCGTTTCAGGTGAAATTAGTTACCAGTGGCAGTCGCGTAACGTTGGTGAAGATTTATCTACAGCGGTCAATATCGATGGTGCAACAGAAGCAACATTAGTCGTAACAGACGCAGACTTAGGCAAAGTGCTTTCAATTAACGTATCTTACACAGATGATGCGAACTATGAAGAAGACCTTTCGAAAAGTGCAGATGACCAGATATTTACGTTTTATGTGCAAGGTGAAGTGTCGCTCACTGCAGCGCTAGCTAACGCGCAAGAAGGCGATTCAATTGGTATCGCGGATGTATTAAATACAAGTGATACTGCAGATGATTATGAAGATATGGCTGAGCTTTCTATCGCACAAAATAATCTTCTTATTAAACGGGTAGCAGAAACTAACGCGGTCATTTCAGGCACTACGTGTATTGCATTCAGTTCGTCAGTCAGCGGTGTAGTATTAGATGGTCTTGTGTTTGAAGAGTTAGTGATACCCGTTGCGGGGAGCTGCGGTGAAGGTCGTGGTTCAATTGACCTAAACGGCTCTGGCAATACTATTAAAAACGCTAGTTTCTTGAGCGACTCAGGTGCTACGCGACCCAATTTAGGTTCAAGTGATGAGTCTCACTACATCACGGTTAGTGGTACCGACAATATTATTGAACGTAACCTATTTACTGGTAAAAGCGTCAACGAAGCTGAAGAAGGCTCTGCTATTAGCATGTTCCTAGGTGTCGGTGACACGCCTAACTCATTGGGCGATCATCAGCGTAACATTGTTCAATACAATCTGTTCAAAGACTTCCTACCTACCACTATTGACGGTGACGGAGAGTTCGACACTGACTCAGGTAGTCACGCTGTTCAGGTTGGTCGCTCTGGTAGTGGCGATGGCGCGGGTCGCGGCGAACATGTGGTTCAATATAACCGTTTCGATCGCGTACTTGTGGATCGTGGTCTTATTATTGTTCAAGGTGGCGGTAATAGTATTCATGCCAACACGATTGTAAACTCTTGGGGGAATGTCGAGTTGCGAAATGGCTATGGTAATACCGTGTCGCAAAATATCATTATCTCAAGCGGAGAACCTTATACGGCAACCGTTGGCGGAGTAGAAGGTACTAATAATAAAGACGGTGGTATTGCTTTCACGCCTTTAGGCCATGCAATTACCGACAACTTTGTTGCTAACATCATTACTAATTCTTCAGACCGCGCAGCACTGCATATCGATTCTGATTATATCGACAGCGGTAACTCATCTACGCAAACACTGATTGATGCAGGCCTTGATTTAAATACGGTTATTGCTCGTAACACGATATTAAATACAACTAACGCCATTCAGTTTGAAGATGATTCTTCTCGCGACGGCGCAGAAAACTGTACTAATCTTGATTACACCTTGGACTTCGACAGTAACCTTATTGCTAATCAAAGCGCAGACAACAACATCTTCGGCACGGCTTCTGGTGCTGGTGCTACAGCGATTAAGCAAGATGAATATCCTGCTCATGGTTGTGCATTAGATAACGATTCTGACTATGATAATAACCATATTTATGCTCAAACCGTTGCTGATTTAACACCGATAATGCCAAAGCGCGATAACACATCTTTGGTTGATGGTGTTGATGGCAACATATTGGCTGACAATTCAGAAGACGGTGCAAGCTTGAGTGAACCCACTGCGAATAAGTTAGTGGAAGGTACGGGTAGCGATGCCGGTATTGGTGCAGCGCTGGACGACCTTATCTTTATTGAAGAAAACATGGTTGGGCCTTATTCAACGTGGGAAGCACCGGCTCTGAGTAACTAAAAAAATCAACTAAACAAATTAACTAGGCACACTTACTAGGTAAAGCAACACTGTATTGCAGTTTGGTATATCAGTTAAGCGAGTATTGAAGCTGTAGCCTTTTCGCCAACAAGTATTTTTGTCGGTAAGATAAACAAAAATGCCCCAATAAATGGGGCATTTTTTTACGTATTCACAATCGCAGTGAATAACAAAGGCTTTTCTAGTTCTCTTCTGGTGTACTTTCTGTCACCGTAAGTTCAGTAAAGGTTACTCGCGTGTAGTCACCATTTTTTTCATCTTCTTCCCAATTACCCGTGCCTAAACAGGCCGGATACCAGAATGCGGGGTCGTCTTTTGTGCTGCACTGGTTATAAGCGCCAGCTTTGAAGTAGTTCCAATCAAGGGTATAACCGTAGGGGTGATCGTATTTATCTACCTGTCCATACGCATCAACGGCATTGGCAAGGTTAATGGAATACTCAATGGTTTCATGATTTTCTGACTCGAACCTAAGGTGCATGATATCGCCATGAACGTTCACGGTGTAGCTGAACGTCTCATCAAGCTTAATGCCTTGAGCGCCAGGGTCGGTACTGTCAGTCCACAGGTTACCCCAAACAGGATAGGCAATGTCTTTGCGTTTTGGGTCGCTTTTAGGAAGGTTTCGCTCATAGGTCCAAAATACCGAGCCGGTTTCGTGTTCAGGCCATTTTTTAAAATATATTTTTAGCGGTTCATTGCCCCAGCCAAAGCCTTTTACTTTCTTTTTCCATTTAGTTGCGTGAATTTGGCCTACAACCACAGAATATGCTGGTGGTTTCTCGGGATACTTAGCTCTTAGCGCTACATGATTCACTTTCAATGTGGCCTGCATTTTTCCACCCACACGGGCAAAGCGTCGCGCTATGGGGTTACTGGCAACGGTAAAGCTATTTTCTGCTGACTGTGTTTTAACTGACTTATTGTTGCCACGCAGCATGTGGCGCAGTTCGCTTCGCGTATTTGTAGAGTTCTTTGTAGTTAATGCTTTGTTAGGGCTGGTGAACACCAATCCACCTTCGTTATTCAAATAGAAAAACGAAGGATGCGTAAAAGATTGAAGGTCTTCAACAGAAATGTTGTCAGCTTTTCCATCGTTGTTACCGTCTGCAGGTAACGTTAAATACCACTCACTTAAATCATACTGTTGTGCATGCAGCGCGAGGTCTTCCGCCCATACTGGACTTGTGGTTGCTAATGCAGTGGCGAGTACACTAGAGAATGTACTAGAGATAACAAGCCAGCGCTTTTGGATTGGCAAAATTGCTTTCATAAACAGGCCTTATTATGTAATTAATGCAGTATACGTAGGGCTGCGGTCGCATAGCATAGGTTAATGTTTCCGCAACTTCATAGTAACAATATTGCCATTGGTTTACCAATTAGTTTAATTTGGTTTTACATTTTTTAGTTATTGGTAAGGTTTGTGGTGGGTTCGCTGTAGATTTAGATTAAGGGGTAATAAAAAAGCCAGATAGCAATGCTAACTGGCTTTTAAAAAAACGATGGTTAACAACAATGTTGTGTTAACAGTCCACAATAAAGACTTTTCAATGAGCCTTTTTTATTGACCTTTGATTTCGCTACGGCCTTTGTAAGTTGCAGCGTCACCAAGAGCTTCTTCAATGCGAAGTAATTGGTTGTACTTAGCAACGCGGTCAGAACGGCATAGTGAACCCGTCTTGATTTGGCCCGCTGCTGTACCTACTGCTAGGTCGGCAATAGTGGCGTCTTCAGTTTCACCAGAACGGTGAGAGATAACTGCCGTAAAGCCCGCATCTTTTGCCATTTTAATAGCGTTAAGGGTTTCAGTTAGTGAACCGATTTGGTTGAACTTGATAAGGATTGAGTTACCAATACCGTTATCAATACCGCGCTTAAGAATTTTAGTGTTAGTTACAAACAAGTCGTCACCAACTAGCTGTACTTTGTCGCCAATCTTCTTAGTTAGGCTTGCCCAGCCGTCCCAGTCGCTTTCGTCCAGGCCGTCTTCAATAGATACAATTGGGTATTGTGAAGAAAGGTCAGCAAGGTAATCGCCAAACGCTTCTGAATCGAAGCTCTTGTCTTCACCAGATAGTACGTATTTGCCTTCTTTATAGAATTCAGACGCCGCGCAGTCTAGTGCAAGGGTGATGTCTTCATTCATTTTGTAGCCAGCGTTTTCAACGGCTTCTACGATTACTGCAAGCGCTTCAGCGTTTGAACTTAGGTTAGGCGCAAAACCACCTTCGTCACCAACTGCTGTATTAAGACCTTTAGCAGACAGTACTTTCTTAAGAGCGTGGAAGATTTCTGCACCCATACGTAGTGCTTCTTTGAAGCTCTTCGCGCCAACTGGCTGTACCATGAACTCTTGAATGTCTACGTTGTTGTCAGCGTGCTCACCACCGTTGATGATGTTCATCATAGGTACTGGCATAGAGTATTGGCCAGATGTACCGTTTAGGTCTGCAATGTGCTCGTAAAGCGCTACGCCTTTTTCCGCCGCAGCCGCTTTAGCTACAGCAAGAGAAACTGCAAGAATTGCGTTCGCACCAAGGGTTTCTTTGTTTTCTGTGCCATCAAGGTCAATCATGATGCCGTCGATATCAGCTTGCGCTAGTGCGTCTTTACCGATAAGCGCTGGCGCGATGGTATCGTTAACTGCTGCAACTGCCTTTGTTACACCTTTACCTAGGTATCGAGACTTGTCGCCGTCGCGTAGCTCTAGTGCTTCGCGGCTACCAGTAGATGCACCAGATGGTGCTGCAGCACGGCCCATTACGCCTGATTCTAAGTATACATCTGCTTCTACGGTAGGGTTTCCGCGTGAATCTAAGATTTCGCGTCCGATAATGCGACTAATTTTCGCCATGTTTTTTCCTCAACAATTGAATGGGGTGCAACGGGAGAGAGCACCCCTTTTATTAGAAATTAGTGATTTTCTTTCTGGTATTTTCCTGCCGCAGCAACGAAACCAGTGAATAATGGGTGTCCATCCCGAGGAGTTGATGTGAACTCAGGGTGGAATTGGCCCGCAATGAACCAAGGATGATCAGGGATTTCCACCACTTCTACAAGTCGCTTGTCAGTGGACAAACCACTTACTTTCAATCCTGCAGCTTCAATTTGGTCACGCAGGTTGTTGTTTACTTCGTAACGGTGACGGTGACGCTCATAAATTTCGGCATTACCATACATCTCATGAACTTTTGTACCTTCAATAAGGTGACATAGCTGACTACCTAGACGCATGGTACCGCCAAGATCTGAGTTTTCTGTACGAGTTTCAGTTGTTCCTGCAGCATCTAACCACTCAGTGATAAGGCCGACTACAGGGTAAGGGGTTTCAGAGTC
>NZ_JAFLMX010000167.1:0-1825 GCF_017849675.1 Alteromonas sp. AO-Serp | reverse complement strand
TCTCTAGACAGGCCGGGCAAGATAGACGCCATTCCAAGCCCCTACCAGATGGAGCCCGAGTGCGATTCGCAGGATAAAGACACCAAAAGCAGTGAAGCGCCAGAAGCCGCGCCCATCGTTATTCAGCCTGCGCAAAAAGAGAAAGAAAAGCGTAAGCCTTGGGAAAACGTGTACGTTAAGCTACCTGCGTACGAAACGGTGAAAGACAACAAGGTGTTATACGCACATACGTCGCGTATTTTGCACCAAGAAACCAATCCTGGTTGTGCGCGTGCGCTAATGCAGCGCCACGGCGACAGACACATTTGGATTAACCCACCGGCCATGCCGCTTGAAACCGAAGAGATGGACGCGGTATTTGATTTACCCTATCAGCGTGTGCCTCACCCAGTGTATGGCGATGCTAAAATCCCTGCATACGACATGATCCGCTTCAGTATTAATATTATGCGCGGATGCTACGGTGGCTGTACCTTCTGCTCTATTACTGAACACGAAGGGCGTATTATTCAAAGCCGTTCTGAAGACTCTATTATTCGAGAAATAGAGCAAATACGCGATACGGTACCGGGCTTTACTGGTGTTATTTCAGACTTAGGCGGCCCGACGGCGAACATGTATCGCCTGCGTTGTAAGAGCCCGAAAGCAGAAGCAACATGTCGTCGCCCTTCTTGTGTGTACCCTAGCATTTGTGCGCACATGGATACGGATCATAAGCCAACAATCGACTTATACCGCCGTGCTCGCGAATTGCCTGGAATTAAAAAGATTTTAATTGCTTCAGGTGTACGTTACGACCTAGCGGTAGAAGATCCAGAATACGTAAAAGAGTTAGCCCTTCATCACGTAGGCGGCTATCTGAAAATAGCGCCAGAGCACACCGAAGACGGCCCGCTGTCAAAAATGATGAAGCCTGGCATGGGCAGCTATTACCGCTTTAAAGAGCTATTCGATAAATACTCACAAGAAGCGGGTAAAAAGCAGTACCTTATTCCGTATTTTATTGCTTCACACCCGGGTACCTCCGACGAAGACATGCTAAGCCTTGCGATCTGGCTAAAAGAAAACAAATTTAAGCTCGATCAGGTACAAAACTTCTACCCGTCGCCTATGGCAACGGCTACCACCATGTACCATACCGAGGTAAATTCCCTTCGCAAAGTCACTAAAGACAGTGAAGAGGTGCCTTCTGCAAAAGGTGAAATTCACCGTCGATTACACAAGGCGATGCTGCGTTATCACGACCCGAAAAACTTTGCGCAAATTCGTGAAGCACTTAAACGTATGGGGCGCGAAGATTTGATAGGCCGTGGTCCTCAGCACCTTGTTCCGCCAGAAACAGCAGATGAAAAACGCCAAAAAGCGCAAAAAGGCCGTCGTGGTGAACGCGCACTGACCAAACATACTGGGCTTCCTCCTACCTTTCAGGGCAAGAGCAGCAAAGGCGGTAACGGCGTAAATAAGAGCCGACGTAATTCCAACGCTAACAAACAAGGTCATGGAAACACAGCACAGCAGCGCAACGACACCGGCGGGAATAAGAATAGAGGCAACGCTTCGAAAGGAAATAATAGTAGTGGCAACAGCCGCGGCCGTACGCAAAAGCAGCCAAGTATGCACAAACGATAGCAGCACAAACGATAGAAACAAAAACGCCCGGAGCTTGTAAACTCTGGGCGTTTTTTTAAGGCCTATTGTCAACGATGACATTGCGCTTTCGTCGATTTATCCCGACTTATGCCTCGTCCACTATATAACAGGTCACATTTTCAAGCTTGGTAAGTTCCCCACTTTGGTCGTTACGCAACACGCACTGTTCACCATC
>NZ_JAFLMX010000304.1:0-27804 GCF_017849675.1 Alteromonas sp. AO-Serp | reverse complement strand
GAGACAGTCTTAGCCGATAGGCCCAACTCGTCAGCAACATCAAAGCGGGATTTATTCATCGCTATAGCAATAAATATCTCGAATTCACGTTTGGTTAATTTGGCAGCAATGTCCACATTGGTATCGAGAAGTTGATTGGCTAAATTTACCGCCAGGCCTCGCTCAATATACTTTTGCCCTTTTGCGACGACCTTAATTGCCGAGATCAATATTTCAGGCGAACTACTTTTACTGATGTACCCCATAGCACCGGTCTGCATGGCGCGGTGCAATATGACGCTGTCTTCGAACATACTGAAAAAGATAATTTTTAAATCTGGATGTCGCTTCAAAAAAATCTTGGCTAAAACAAGGCCACTTTCATTTGAAAGGTTTATGTCTAGGATTAAGATCTCAATGTCACTACTGGCTAATAAACGATGGGTTTGTGCACCGTTTTCAGCATCAAAAATACGGCAATCGGGCATCATCGCATTGAGTAAAGCTTTGTATCCTTCACGCACCACAGCGTGGTCGTCGACAATTAGAATATTCATGCGACGTTAGCGTCCATAAGAGGAGGCATTTTTTTAAGGGTAAGGGACAGCGATACAGCAACGCCGCCATCATCGGGTGACGTCACACTGCAATTTGCTCCTATACAACGTGCTCGGCTGCGCATTGAAGACATGCCAATATTTTCTACAATGTGGTTCCCTAATCCCCGACCGTTGTCTTTAACCATCACAGAAACACGATGAGTATCGCCATAAATTTGAATGCTAACCTTGGTGGCCTTCGCATGCTTAATCACGTTGTTAATGGCTTCTTGAGCAAATCGGTAAAGATGAATATCTCGCTCATTATCTTCTTGATAGCGCTTTAGATTAATAGACACGTCCCACTGCGTATCGGGCTGTGCTACTTCTTGTTCGTACACCAGTCGCTCAAGCGACGACTGAAGAGAGACTCTATCTAAAACAAGCGGGTGTAGGTGAGCAGTGAGTTTTCTAATTGCATCGCTTATTTGATGTGACATCACTTGAACCTTCTGCGCCGACAGTTCAACAACAGATCTCTCTTTTGCGTTAACCAAAATATAAGCGTGGGCTTTTATCGTGGTCAGCAACTGCCCCACATTATCGTGAAGCTCTCTGGCAAGGTAATTACGCTCTTGCTCTTGAAGAAGCGCTAATTGCTTATCTATTTTTATGAGCTGCTTTTCTTTTGATTTAAGTGCATTTTGCAGATGCTTAAATTGGTCTAATACCCTGTTCATTTCGGTGATATCTGAATGTGGCAGGGGCTGTGATTCCTTGCCTTCTCGTAGCTCAGATAACGCGTCAGCGAGCTGATTTAGCGGCACTAACCTTTGCTTAACCGCCACTTTTAACGTAAACAGCAACAGGACAAAGGTTGCGAAAAACAGTCCCGCCACCAAGGCAAAAAAAGTGAGATTCTGGGTGAGTTCAGTAGCATCAAAAGGCGTAACAATAAGATACTGATTTTCCTGAATTGGGATGATAACAGGTGTGAGTGCAGTACGTTCGGTTGTCGGCATCACTGAGGTCTGCTCTGCCTGAAGGCGCCCCGTGAAATAATGGGCGGATAAGTGAGGGCTAGGCTCTACAATCGCTTCGATATCAGCAACAGGGATATTGAGGTTGACCATTTCTCGCACTTGATTAAGCGCGCCCGTCATCTCTTCCTCAATGTTATCTTGTATGTGGAAGTAGACCAGACAGGTAAAAACCAAAAAGCAGCCAATGAATACGGCCACTATAGCTGTAGATATTTTCGTAAAACCTGACATAACCGCCCCTGCAAGCCTTTTATTACAGGGTTATGCTATACAGGCTGCGTTAAAAAGCACATCCTGCAATAGGGGCGAATTCATCCTACCAAGGTAGGATGAATTCTGTTTTGAGCGATGTTTTATTTGGTAAGAACTTAGACAGTCTACACTTATCGGTAAGCCTGTTTCTCTGTGCTACTAGCTTCCCAGTCGACTGCTGAATTGGCCTACTGCATCAACGACTTCTTTTGCACCGTCTTGAATTTGTTCGATAACTTCACCCGCCTCTCTGGCGTAGTTGAGCCCTGATTGCGCCTTTTCATCACCTTCATTAACCAAATTTACTGCGTCGGTGGCCAATGTCTGGTTGTGTTTAACCACATTGATGATTTCTTCTGTGGCTTCGGTTGTACGCGATGCTAACTGACGCACCTCGTCAGCAACTACAGCGAAACCTCGCCCCTGATCGCCAGCACGTGCCGCCTCAATCGCAGCATTTAGAGCAAGCAAGTTGGTTTGTTCGGCAATAGCACTGATACTTCCGATAATAGTGGCAATTTGTTGAGACTGAGCGTCCAACGCATTAATCCCCTCTTTTGCCCTATCCATTTGCTGCGACAACGAAGACATTTCAGAAAGCAGTTCGCTAATGACTTCCTTTCCTCGTGTGGCGATTTGATCCGTTGTGTTTGAAGAACGGTAGGCGATATCAGCAGCACTGGACACGGCATTTTCTCGTGCCACCTGCTCAGTAATATCAGTAGCCAGCTTAACTACTTTATACATACGACCGTGAGAATCACAAATCGGGTTATAGGTGGCTTCCAGCCAAATAGTGTTGCCGTGAGCGTCGAAGCGTTCGAATCTACCTGCGACGAATTCACCCTGAGCAAGTCGTTCCCAAAACGTTTTATATTCGCGGGAATTCGCATACTCGGTATCACAGAAGATTCTATGATGCTGACCTTTAATGTCATTAAGGCTGTACTTAACGGTTTTTAGGAAAGCTTCGTTTGCGTCTTGAATATTGCCGTTCAAATCGAATTCAATCGCTGCATTTGACTTATGTAGTGCGGCCACCAAATCTTCGTGTTCTTTCGAGTTGGCTATAGTGCGCGTGAGGTCGTTGAGGTTAACTGAGAATTTGTGAATATTCCCTTTTCCGTCAAAAATAGGTTCAACTACGCCCCTTAACCACGCTTCTTCACCATTTTCACGAAGAAACTCAATCGCCCCCCAGTAATGAACACGCTGCTCGATAGAATCTTTCAGCTTTTTAAAGTGAGGCGTGTTTCTGGCAATCTCGGGAACAAATTCAAAGAAGCGATGCCCTTTCACTTGAGAGAGTGAGTAACCTAGCTCTTTCTCGAACATCTCGTTGACGGCTTCAATTTCACCACGCTCATTAAGATTCAGAAAGATCATTTCTTCGCGCAAGCCATCTCGCACTTGCTTGAGTATATGTAGCTCCTCGCGAAGCGCTTCGTTTTCTTTCACTAAGTGTTTATTGAACATAGGGCCTTCCCTGACAGAGAATTACAGTAATATGCCGTTTATCGGCAGTAACTAACCTTGCCTTAACGATAATTTGATTAATCTACGCAAGGTTTAGCAAACGGTTCGCTAGACAATGTCTTTTTAACTAGGGCCTGTCGGCCTAATTTATTAAAGCCTAGACCACATTCAGCCACTTGTATTAATGCGTGGCGAGTTTTTCGACGCTGCTGCGCTATTTTTTACATATTTACCCTGCAAAAGACAGTAGATAAACGTCTAATTTTTTAGTCGAGAAATTTTGAATGGTATTGAGTAACTTTATCTGTAAGCCAATTTGTAAATACCTGAAAGCGTGCTTGAGAATGAGTTTCTTTGTGTGTGGCCAGCCAGAATGTACGCTTAATGTGAATCTCGTTTTCAATGAGTCGAACTAAGCCTGGCTGAGTTTCAGCCATAAATTTAGGCAAAATGCCCACCCCTGCGCCATTTACAAGCATTTGATACTGCGCATTAATACTGGTGCTGCGCAGCGCGCTTAATTGTGACAAAGCTGTCTCTTCAATGAACTTTAATTGAGGAGCGTAAACCAAATCGGGCACGTAACTCACTAAATTGAAGGCGGTGAGCTCTTGTAATGTTCGTGGTTCGTTGTCGCTGATAAGGGACTGGTGGGTATAAAGATAGAGGTTATAGTCAGTTAATTTTTGTGTAACCAGCAAGCCTTTACTGGGCTTTTCTAACAAGATAGCCATATCGGCTTCTCGTTTGTTCAGGTTTAAAAAGCCGCTGGTTGCCACAAGCTCAATACTGATCCCCGGATACTGCTTTTTAAAATCGGGTAGTAAAGGCGCTAAAAACCAGCTACCGAAACCTTCAGAAACACTCACTCTGATCGTACCTGCCAAATGCGAGCGTTCATCACCTAATTCATTTTGTGCCTCTAGAAAGTAATGCTCTGCTTTTTCAATATACGTAACTAGCTCACTGCCATGGGTGGTAAGCACATACCCCTTTTTAGTTAGCTCGAACAACTTGCAATTTAATGAGTCCTCCAGTTTTTTTACACGACGAATTAATGTCGTAGGGTCTACCTTCAAGCCTTTAGCTGCAATAGCTACACGACCATTTCTTGCCAAACCAAGAAACAAACGCATGTCGTCCCAATTCACTTAAACACCTGCATTTTTACAGCACTATACTGCAAGTATATGTATTGCCTTTGCAAACACAAGGTTTCAATATTGTTAAAAATTACAGGAGCTATGTCATGAGAAAGATTGTTCACTTTATTGCAGGTAAAGATTTTGAGGATAGCAGCGAAAATACCGCGTCGGTATTTGCGCCCAACACAGGTGACGTTCAGGCTGAAGTAAGCTTGGCTAACACTTCAACTTTGGCCTATGCAATTGAAACAGCCCAAGCTGCACAGGTTGAGTGGGCAGCAACAAATCCTCAACGACGCGCTCGTGTTATGTTCAAGTTTAAAGAGTTGGTTGAAGCAAACCGCGATCGCTTAGCGGCACTATTATCAAGCGAGCACGGTAAAGTGTTGGTTGATGCGCAAGGTGATATTCAGCGTGGCCTTGAAGTTATCGAGTTTGCCTGTGGTATCCCTCATGCGCAAAAAGGTGAATATACCGAAGGCGCAGGCCCAGGAATCGATGTGTACTCCATGCGCCAAGCTCTTGGTGTAGTGGCAGGTATTACGCCATTTAACTTCCCGGCCATGATCCCAATGTGGATGTTCGGTGTGGCAATTGCCTGCGGTAACGCGTTCATTTTAAAGCCATCAGAGCGCGATCCGTCAGTACCTGTTGAACTGGCAAAGCTTATGATTGAAGCAGGCCTTCCTGCAGGTGTACTTAACGTTGTACACGGTAACAAAGAAGTGGTTGATGGTATTTTAGATCATCAAACTATTAAAGCAGTGAGCTTTGTAGGCTCTTCTGACATCGCTAACTACGTGTACGAACGTGGCGCTCGTGCTGGTAAGCGCGTTCAAGCCATGGGCGGCGCGAAAAACCACGGCATTGTAATGCCTGATGCAGATCTAGATCAGGTGGTAACCGACTTAGTTGGTGCTGCATACGGCAGTGCCGGTGAACGCTGTATGGCGCTACCGGTTGTCGTCCCAGTGGGCGATGAAACTGCTGAGAAACTGAAAGCCAAGCTTATTCCGGCGATTAAAGACATTATGGTAAGTCATAGTGAAGATCCTAACGCTCATTATGGCCCTGTGGTTACTGCTGCTCACAAAGAGCGCGTTGAAGGCTATATCGACCTTTGCATAGAAGAAGGTGCTGAGCTTGTTTACGACGGCAGAACCAGTCAGATCCCAGACGACAGTCAAGGCTACTTCATCGGCCCAACGTTCTTCGACCACGTGACCAAAGACATGCGCTCATACCAAGAGGAGATTTTTGGTCCAGTGCTTCAAATGGTACGCGCGAAAGATTTCAACGAAGCAGTTAACTTAGCAAGTGACCACCAATACGGTAATGGCGTTGCTATGTACACCCGTAACGGCCATGCGGCGCGCGAATTTGCGCAACGTGTAAACGTGGGCATGGTAGGGATTAATGTACCTATTCCTGTGCCAGTTGCTTACCACACCTTTGGGGGCTGGAAGCGCTCTGCATTTGGTGATACCAACCAGCACGGTATGGAAGGGGTGAAATTCTGGACCAAGGTTAAGACCATTACGCAGCGCTGGCCTGATGGCTCAGATACGAACGACAACGCCTTTGTTATTCCAACCATGGGCTAAGTGAGGAGACTATTATGACCACAGTTGCATTTATTGGCCTAGGTAATATGGGCTCAGGGATGGCAGATAACCTGGTTAAGAACGATTACAACGTATTGGCTTTTGACTTAAGCGAAGCGGCACTGGCCAAAGCCAAAGAAGCAGGCTGCACTATTGCGCAAAGTACCGAGCAAGCTGCTGCTGAGGCCGACATCGTTATCACTATGTTACCAGCAGGCAAGCACGTAAAAGATATCTATTCAAATCAGATCTTGGCTTCTGTCCGCGAAGGCACCTTGCTTATTGATTGCTCCACCATCGACGTAGAGACGGCGAAGAGTGTGTCAGAATTGGCAGAAAAAAAAGGCCTTAAAATGCTGGATGCGCCGGTTTCTGGTGGTGTTGCAGCGGCTGCGGGCGGCACACTCACGTTTATGGTGGGTGGCGACGCTGATGCCTTTGACAAAGCCCATGGTGTGCTTAGCGCAATGGGCAAAAAAATCGTCCATGCGGGCGGCCATGGCGCGGGACAAGCAGCAAAGATTTGTAACAACATGTTACTTGGCGCGACCATGATTGCGACGTGTGAAAGCTTCCAGCTGGCACAAAAACTTGGCTTAGATGCGCAAGTGTTCTTCGATATCGCTTCAAATGCCTCGGGACAGACATGGTCAATGACCACCTACTGCCCTGTAAAAGGTGTAGGGCCACAAAGCCCTGCTGATAACGATTTTGCTGGCGGTTTCGCTTCTGCGCTTATGCTCAAAGACTTGGGGCTGGCCATGCAGGGCGCGAAGGGCGTCAACGCGCAAGTACCTATGGGTGAGCTTGCTGCAAAGTGGTTTGAAATGCATTGCGAAGAAGGCAATGCAGGGATGGATTTCTCTTCAATAATCAACCGATTAGCGTAAGAGAAAACCAACAGTTCTCCGACGGCTACTTTCCCTCAGAAAAGGTGGCCTTCTTACTGAGCGAGTAAAGGATTTTACTCGCTCTTTTTTTATCATTTCCCTACCTATCTCGCTTGTTTTTGCGCTGTTGCTACCTCGCTAGCTCCCTTACCAAGCGGAATTGTTCCTTTGTTATTTAGTGTTCCCTTTTCATCATCCAGAAGCCATTTTTAGGTGGCTTATTCGTTCTCACTCACATGGTTAAAACGAGCCAATTCGGCGTTCGGTCTACATCTTGCAGTCCCGTATTTAGCCTAAGAAATTTACACTGCATTAAAGGGCTAAATTTTATACCCCCTTATGCGAAGCGATACTTTTATGACCGTAAAAATATTATACGTTTTAATGACTTACTTAATTCACTAAGCAATTTCACTAAACACATTGGTTCTCTATATCGCTCACTTAGAGCGCGCTTTGAGAAACAGAGTGTCGCTAATTTCTAACGTTCAATTTCCTAAATTCAGTAAGTAAAAATAAAAGGAACACACTATGAAAAAGCGTATTGTTGCCGCTTCGACGGCAATTGTAACTATTGGTTGTATTTTCGCCTTTATCGATACAGCCCCCTCGGGCAAAAAAGAGGTAGCAGCGGCGAATGCTGAGACAAAACCTGTTGGTAAAGAAAACGCTGTTGAAAGGCAACGAAACGGCAAAGTGTTATCGACAGGTGTCGATAACTTCAAACCAAAAAATGAAGCCGAGCTAAAAGCTCAGGCTACAACTACTACTAACGGTAAATCAGAGAAAGACACCATCGTCTGGACAACATCAGAAGATGGCAAAAAGGTACTTGAAGCAGAAGGCTATATTCCCGCTGACGTAACCGATGAAGCTTACATTGAGCTTGATCGTGAAGAATTAATGACGGTAGAAGTTGGCGAGTATCTCGATTTATACATCCCACAGTTCGGTGGCAGTTACACCGGTGAAGTTGATCACGTTGTCACTCATCCAAACGGCGATCGTACCGTAGAGGCCCACATCCCAGGTGCGGGCTCTCTCTACGCCGCTGTTATAACGCTTGGCGAAAACGCCACCTACGGAAACTTAGCCACGCCTCGCGACGTGTTTGTGCTTGAAGGCAATGATAAATACGCGTGGATCGCACCAAAGTCTTCAATGATGCAAAACCACATCGAACGTGAACCCGACAGCGAACGCCCGCTTAGCGACGACAACGCTGAAGAAGTCTTCGATCTCGGCCAAAACTAATCCCCTAGTGCCTGTTGAGCTTCACAGGAAATTCAACAAGCTCAAATAAAACAACAAGAAGGAAATAAAAATGAAACACACATTTAAGTGTTTAACGGCAATGGCAGTTTCACTGCTTTGTGCAACATCAGTAACAGCAGCCACCATCGATGTAATGGTGCTTTACACCCAACCTGCTGCAAACAATGTGTCTAATATCGACACTAAAATTAACCAATACATCTCACACGCCAACCGTGTTTATCAAAATAATGCGGTAGATCTACAGTTGCGTTTAGTGGGCGCTCAGTCATCTGCTGCTACATCTAGCGACCTTCAACCTACCGAAAGTGCGCTAGACTTGTTAACTGATAGCAGTGGTGTGCAAAACGCACGATCTTCAAACGGCGCAGACATGGTTGTGCTTTTAGGTAATCGTGAAAACATTTATGAAGGCGGTCAGCTAGTGGGTTACGTGTGCGGCATTGGCTGGGTAGGTCAAGGCAACAACGGTACACTGTATTCTAGCTCGCAAAGCCGCATGTACAGCATTAGCGCCGTTGATTGCGGTCTGTCCACATTTGTTCATGAACTCGGTCACAACATGGGCTTAGGCCACTCTGTTCGCCAAGGTTCAGTAGGCGGTGTATATAATGATGGTATCGGTCACGGCGTTGATAATAACTTCTCAACTATCATGGCCTATCCTCAGGCATTCGGTAGTGCCACCCAGCTAGACTATTTCTCTGACCCTTACTGGTCAGGCTGTAATGGCCAAGCCTGTGGCGTTGAAAACGAATCTAATGCTTACCGCGCAGTAAATGCGGTTATTAACCAAATTGCTAACTACTTCTAAGTAAGTAATTAATTAGGGGATAAATAAGGGAAAGCAGCCTTGCTTTCCCTTCTACCTAACCCCCTGCGGATTGTTTACTCTTTAGGCTGCGTCAACATGTCATCATACGCATCCATTTCCCAAGGCAGTTCGCCTGGGCTGGTATCGAGGAAGTGCAGATAACTTTCGAACTGATCTAAGATGTCCTTAGTAATACTCTCTTTGTCATATCCGTAAATATCGTAAGCTTGCCCTCCGCGGCGAAGGAACACTTCAGCGCGAAAATATTTTTCCGACTCGTCTTCTTCTGAACGCAGCTCTGCGTAGCTAAACCCTGGCACTAAATATTCAGTCATACGAATATCGTAGATAAAGTCCATGTGATCGTGACGCTCAACAGTGAAGGTGGCCCTTCCCGTTTCCTCATCAAGCTTAACAAACGCCTCCCACTCTCGCGCTTTCAAAGCAGCCTGTACGTCTTTCATCGCTGCAATCACAGTTTTATCAATAAACTCATGCACCTCATTTCGGCTTGGGTAATCTACCATTGCTGCGAGTCGGCCTTTTAGGCTAGTCGAGCGACCGTGGTTTCTATTAAGCGTATTCGCCTTCAAACTGTTGTTTCGGTAGCCTTCAATGACTAGCGCACGCCATAGACCTGCTACAGACGCTAGCATAATGAAGGCGAATGGTAAGGCGCTCGCAATGGTCATCGTTTGCAGGGCATTCAGCCCGCCAGCCAACAGCAACACTGCAGCAACGGTTCCTTCCAGACACGCCCAGAAGATACGCTGCCAAACCGGGCTTTCTTCTTTACCACCAGAAGCAAGAGAATCGATAACCAACGACCCAGAATCTGATGACGTCACGAAGAACGTAATGATCAATAACACGGTCAAGCCTGACATGATTGACGCGCCAGGTAGCAAATCATAAAGTTTGAACAACGCAACCGCTTCGTTTTCCTGCACATCGCTAATGAGTGTGGTAACACCTTGGTTCATAATGGCATTTAGCGCGGTGTCGCCAAACACGGAAAACCAAAGGAAAGTGAACATGGTAGGCACAAGCATTACACCAAAAACAAACTGCCTAATGGTTCTGCCTCGACTTATTTTGGCGATAAACATGCCTACAAACGGCGCCCAAGCGATGGTCCAGCCAAAAATAAACAGCGTCCAGTTCCCAATCCAATCGCTGCGACTGTAGGCCTGAAGATTAAAGGTACGTTCAATGATGCCGTTGATATAACTTCCTGTGTTCTGTAAAAAGGTTTCTAAAATATGAACCGTTTCTCCGAAGATAAAAACGGTACTCATAAGCGATACAGCCAGAACCATATTAAGAATTGATAGCCTTTTAATGCCCTTATCCATGCCCGCGATAACCGATATTGTTGCGGCCATGGTTACGATAGCAATGGTGCCTACCTGCACCATGATATCAATGGGGATATCGCCAGAAAGATAGTTAAGCCCCGCATTGATCTGTGTAACGGATAGTCCGAGTGTAGTGGCGATACCAAATAATGTACCGAGAATGGCGAATACATCTACCGCATGACCCATAGGGCCATAAATTTTATCCCCTATCAGCGGATACAAAGCCGAACGGATAGACAAGGGCAAGCCATGTCGAAAAGCAAAATAGGCAAGAACCAAACCGACTAGCCCGTAGATCGCCCAGATGTGAAAGCCCCAATGAAAAAATGCGATTTGCATGGCTTGTTTCGCCGCATCAACAGTTTCAGCTGCTCCTGCAGGCGGTGAAGAATAGTGTAGAACAGGCTCTGCTACGCCAAAGTAGAGCAGCGCTACGCCGTAGCCTGCTGAGAACAACATAGAAAACCATTCGGGAAAGCTATATTGAGGCTCTGCATGATCGGGCCCCAACTTTATGTTTCCCCAGCTAGATGATGCTACCGATACAATGAATACCAAAAAGATAGCGACCGACAACATGTAAAACCAACCAAAGGTTTCTGTAATCCATGCCAATGTACTATCGAAGGCCTCGCCGGCAAGTTCGGGGTTGCTGATGGTTCCGATCACCAGAAGCAAAATAATGACGACGGCGGGGAGAAATACAGGAAGAAGAATGGTGGAGTTGTTTACTTGGCCTTTCATAGCAAATCCCTTTTCACTGACAGGAAAGTTGAAACCCTGTGTAATGCGAACAAACTTTATATTTTCTACTTGTGAAGGTTTGAATCGGTTCAAGCTTGGTGTAAGCATATAAAGTCGGAACGTTCAGATTCCGACTGCGCTAACTAAGCAATTTCTTCATATAGCGAGCGTTCGTAGTGTTTTATTTATCTATCTTCCAGCGACATTTGAACGCTCTCAAATAACATACTGTTTGCTTGTCTAGGGACATACACTAATTCTGTAATAATTAGTAATTAACATAGTCTCCTTTCCAAAATACACCGCTTTTCGAAAGATATTTGTTTGGGATTAATGTGAATACGTTATCTAAAGTACACGCTGTTGGTTTTGTTGGTGAACAAGAAAATGAAATAGCCTCCCCTCGCAAAGGATTACCAAAGGCGAAAGTTCCCACTAAAAAGTCAGATTTTTCTTCGTTTTATCATATGCATTGGGAGGGATTATGCGCTTTCTTAAGAAAAACCTTTGGTTCAGGTCCTCCAGACCCTGAGGATGTAGCGCAAGACGCGTTTTACCAGCTGGCAAAGATGAAATCTCGCGAGCATATTGAAAACCCTAAGGCGTTTCTATACAAGATTTCAATTAACCTGACACTGCGTTCTTTGAAATCAGATAGATGGATTGCGAACGTTGTACCCGGTAACGACGAGTCGTTTGAATCAGAGTTACTGTCACTATCTGAGCCCGATAAAATTTTGCATTCACAGCAAGCTTTGCAGCAACTAGGGGCTTTGTTTTGCACTTTGTCAGAAAAGCAAAAATACATCGTAAGTGCAAGCCGACTTGAAGGCAAAACCTATCAACAGATTTCTGACGATACTGGATGGAGTATAGCCGATGTATGTCGGCAACTTAACAGTGCACTGGTTATCCTCGCAAGCTCAGTAGATGCAAATGATTGATTGTGCCTTAGGGAAAAACGAACAAAGAGATTGAACGTGAAACAGAATTCAAACGTCACCCATCTTAATGCTGAAAAGTCTATCAATGAACAAGCCATTCATTGGTTTACTTTAATGAACGATGAAGACTTAGCACATCAGTATCAGGAAGCATTTACCAAGTGGTACACCCATTCCCTACGTCATCGCAACGCGTTTAAAACTATTGCTAAAATGTGGGATAAAACAGGTTTTACTGATGACATTATTGCATATGAGACCGAAAAAAATTCAACACTAGAAACAGGCAAATCAACCCAACTCAAATATAAAGACCTGTACAAGAAAGTTGGTGCGCTCGTAGCGTTCGCTGCGACTTTAGTTATTACAGTTATTACTCTGCTAAATAAACAGGACCAATCACTTTCTCAACCCAGCCAAGTCTTTGCTTACTCTACGACAACAGCACAGATAAAGAATATTACGTTGCCTGATGGCAGCAAACTCACTCTAGGTCCTACAAGTAGTGTTTCGTATACGGAGCTAGACACAACCCGTTCTATTGAACTGAGTCAAGGAAGAGCATTTTTTGATGTAGTCTCGATGACCAATAAACCTTTCATAGTAAATAGTGGTGTTAATACTATAGAAGTGACAGGCACTGAATTTGAAGTAGATGTAAATAACTTCAAAAAAACCACTCGAGTAAGTGTTGTGGAGGGCAGTGTTAAAGTTTCAGGTAAAGGCGAAGCACCTGTGTTCCTATCTCAAGGAGAACGAGTTTCTGCACCACTAACTGGGGGACCGATGACGAGCATAACGACTTTCTCAGATAAAGAAACACTCGCTTGGATGGACAATAAACTTATTTTTAATAATACCCCTATTACAGAGTTCTTGTATCGAATACAACCTTATGTAGAGCAAACCCTCTCTCTTGAAGGTTTTAGTTCTGATGCTGTTACGATAAACACGATAGTTACCCCTTCCAATGTTCACACACTGCTCGATTCTTTGCCTGCGGCTTATCCACTGGAAATGGTGAGAACAAGTAGCACAATTACATTCACCTATTCTGAAAATTAGCAGTTAGCGGTACTTTTTTGAATGCAAAAGTGCCGCAATCAATTTAGTTACATTCATGAAGGTTTTATGAAACCTGACATAGTTTTGAAAAAGATTTCCTCTCTTTGCCTCTTTGTTCACGACAGTCGACTGCAACACACTTAATTTGAACTCAATCGGCAGTAAACCACTGACCGTACCGGAGAATGTAAAATGACATCGTCGCGTTGTGTAAAGAAACACTTGTTAGCTTTTTCCATTTGTACAGCTTTGTCACTAAATACCGCTGCAATTGCGGCTGCCCAAGAAAGCATAAGCGTTGAACTTGAGCCAGCTCCTTTGGCATCGGCATTAAACCAACTTTCATTCAAGTCGGGCATTGTGATCATCGCACCTGGGCGACTGGTCAATAATATTAAAGCTCCTGCGCTAAATGGGAACTATGAAATAGATGAAGCGCTTGAAAAATTGCTTTTCAATTCTGGGTTAGAGGCCGTCAAGCAAACGAATGGGGCGTTTGTAATAAAGAAACGTGGGCCCCAGATGTCTCTTACCCCAAAGGACACTGCTGTCAATGGAGCACCTATCGACGAAATAGTAGTTTCAGCTACAAAACGTGACACCAACCTAATGGATGTATCGGCGGCTGTTTCTGTCTTGAATACACAGCAGATTCAAGATGCAGGGGTCACTGATTTCAAAGGATTGGTAGATGCACTGCCGGGCATATCAATTAACTCTGCATTTGGCGGAGCCAACAATAGTTTCATTACAATTCGTGGTATTGGTGGGGCTGATGACTACAAACCAAATGGCAACCCCTCTGTCGCATTACATGTTGATGGTATCTACCAAACGTCTAATGCTTATCTTGGCATGCCTTTGTTCGACTTAGAGCGAATTGAAGTCCTCAAGGGCCCTCAAGGAACACTTTACGGACGTAATACAACAGCAGGAGTCATTAACGCCATCACAAAGCGTCCCACAGATGAATTCGAAGGCTATGCCAGCGTAGAGTATGGAAGTTACGAGTATACGCAGGGTGAAGCTGCATTTGGCGGAAGCGTTTCTGATAATTTAAAGGTACGTATCGCTACGAAATTTGAACAAGGTGGTGGTTACATGGACGGCAAAGGCGCGGGCCTGTTCGCTGGTTATGTGCCAGAAGGTTTTGAGGGGGTAATTCCAGCCGTAACCGATCCGGGAGAGCGAGACGGGTTTGGTGATAAAGACCTATTTGCCTTTCGTGCAACCGGGGTTTATACCTTCCAGGCCAATACTGACTTAACTTTGCGCTACTTTATGAGCTCTGATAATGGCGACACACTTCAATACGATCGTATCGCTTTGGAAAATGAGACAGGCTCTGGTATAAGCAGAAATGCAGGCGAAAACGACGACCCATATGCGTTTTACGCGGATGAGTACTATAGACACACTATAGATATCGAAGGTGTAAACGGAGAATTAGCTCATCAAATAGACACTGATTTGAACGTAAACGTGCTATTTGGCTACCAAGAAAGTGAGCGTAATATGGGGGGAAATGGTGACGGAACCTCATTTCCTCGCTACAAATATGCATTTGATGAAACACTTGACCAGTCCTCTTTAGAAATTCGCTTCAGTGATAGTCAAGGAGGAGACATTGATTGGATCGCAGGTGTCTTCTATGTCAGCGACTCGGTGGACTTCGTAAGCGATTGGACAAGCTTCGCAGTTCGCTCCCAGTACACTTCTCCGTATAGTCAGACTCGAAACAGCTTTGCTACGTTTGCCAACGTTGATTGGTTTGTAAACAACGACCTGAAATTATCTGCGGGCGTTCGTTATACTCAAGATACTGCTAAGTTTTCAGGCTACAACCAAGACTTAGACCCTTGGGGAACTTCTATATATGAGGAAGTATTCAACTCCCCTGGCTTGTTTTCTTGGGACAGAGATTTTGACGACAATAATGTCTCAGGTAAGCTAACCGCCCAATACTACCTTTCTGATAACCTAAATATTTTTGCCTCTATTGGCAACGGATACAGAGCAGGGGGGTTTGATGGTACATCAATATTCTCTTTAGAAGAGACTGAGCCATTTGACTCTGAAACCGTAGATTCATTTGAACTGGGGTTGCGTTATACCGACGAGAGCTTGAGTGCTAGCGTCGACTTATTTGCTTACGATTTTGAAGAAATGCAAGCAACTACTCGACTTTCAAATGACACCAATGGACGAACAAATGTTGGAGCGGCTGAAGTTCGTGGTGCAGAAGCTTCCTTCAACGCCCAGCTGTTAAACAATGGCGAACAACAATTAACGTTCAATTCATCTGTTACCTATCTCGATACAGAAATTACGGAGTTTTCATCTAACCGTGTCGATGATGTGCAAAATACAGTTGGAGACCCGTTACCTGGCTCACCCGAGCTTTCATATTCAATCTCGCTCAATCATAGCATTTTCGTTGCAACTAACCGGTTACTTTCTACTCGTCTGACTTATACCTACCACGACGAAGAAACTAACCGATTGAATGCAGGTGCTGGCAATACGGTGCCTGATTACGGCTTGCTTAATATCAATATGGACCTTGAGTTGGGTAACGGGTTTACCGCATTTGCATATGGTCGAAACATTACTGATGAAGAATATTTTCTAGAACTCAATGCAGGTGCTCGTCTCGTTGGTGCTCCAGCAACATACGGCGTAGGCGTTCGCACTACCTTCTAGTCTAATGCAGGCATCTGCAGGTTGCAGATGTCTGCCCACAAGAGGCATTGATATGAAGCATCTCGTGCTTATACTATTACTTAGTTGCATACCTACTATAGCACTTGCTAGCACACCAATTTGGCAGCAAGCAAGCGAATACCCTGACAGGGTTATACTTAATCCTACCCAACTTCCTAGTGAAAGCTTTTCTGTTAATTGGCGCACGTCGGAAGAAGTTGAAATTACGGTTGCCCAAATTGCACCTGTTACATCAGCCGCCAGATTCGATTTGGGTGCAAAAACCTACAAAGCAGAAACACAGCGCGCTGAATTGCGCAGAGGTAACTCAATACCTTCTAACGTTCATGAGCAATCGAGAGACAATGTTAATCAAGAGAGAGCTCAATATCACTACAACACGCACCTCGCCGACGTTGCATATCACGAAGTTACATTTAAAAACTTAAAACCAAATACGCGTTACGCGTATAGAGTACGAGGAGGCTTAGGTAAATGGTCTGAATGGTATATGACGAAAACGGCCGGTCTACCCTCCTCTTCAACTACACGATTTCTGTACTTTTCAGACGCACAAAATGGCATGCGCGAACAATTTCCAGCACTCTTGAGAAAGGGCTTTAAGGCGATGCCCGATGCAGACTTTGCTCTTTATACTGGCGATCTTGTAGACCATGGAGCTAGGGACTTAGAATGGGCGCAGTGGTTTTCTGCAGGGCAGTTCATACACGCAGAAATTCCAGTAGTCCCCGTGGTTGGAAACCATGAATATGCCCATCAGCATTTAACCGATGGCGGAAAACAGTGGGTTTTAAGCCGCTTTTGGCAAGATCAGTTTAAGCTTCCAACCTCTCCGGAGTTATCAAATCAATTACAAGAGACAGCTTATACTTTGCATTACCCTAATACCGACGTATTCATTGTTAATACGGAAATCAGGCACAATGAGACGGCATTCGCAATGCAAACAAAATGGCTAAGACAGACACTTAGTGAAAGTAAAGCAAAATGGAAAATTATCGCCTTTCATCACCCAATATTTTCAAACTGTGGAATGCCACTAAATAGTCCGGGGCAAGACGAGCCCGCAGTTCGCAGTGCTTTATTGCCATTAATAACAGAATTCAATGTTGATCTGGTTTTACAAGGACACGATCATGCTTACTCTAGAGGGAGTATAAAAAACGAGCAGGGCACGCATGTAAATAGTGTTTTTGTTACGGCAAGTAGCAGTCCTAAAGCTTATCCACTAAAGAAAACGCGATGGGATGAATACGAAAAATTCAATGTTACGTTAGAAAGAGTCGGAGAAAATACGCCGACTTACCAAGCTATAAAAGTACACGAGAACACTCTTTCATATCGTTCATATACCTTGACTGGAGAACTCTACGACGCTTTCGACATTACAAAAACACAACCTGGTAATGTGATGACATATCCCTATGACCTTATGAAAGAAAGGCTTTTCAGTAATACCGAGCCCTATAAACACCACAATTCACTCTACTAGTTGGTTATTTAATTTAGAGACTAATTTTACTTTAACGCCAACACTCAATAGCGTTGGCTTATCAAAAATAATCAGACATAGATAGATAGCGCTGCCTGATATGTTCAATTAACAGCTTAATTTTTCGAGATGGCTGGCGGCTGTAAGGATAAACGGCATAAACGCCTAACACCTTACCTACCCGCTCTGGAAACAAATCGACCAGTGTTCCATTACATAAATCTTCGAATACCAAACATTTAGGTACGTAGGCAATACCTCTACCAGCAAGGGCTGCTTTGCGAAGCGCCCCTGCATTGTCACTTGAAAATGCGCCATCTACGGTGATGGTGTAACTGCCTTGAGACGACGTAAACTCCCACTCCCTTGCGCCGGATGTGTGGTAGGAATACAACAAACAGTTGTGAAAGCTCAAATCCTCTGGTGCTTTGGGCCTGCCTTTTCGTCTAATGTAATCCGGCGATGTGCAAACCACCCAATGGGAATCTAAAAAGTGCCGCGCAATCAGACTTGAGTCTTCCAAATATCCCGTTCGAATAACAAGATCAAACCCTTCCTCGACTAGATTTACAAATCGATTATCTAGAGACATATCAACGCTTAGCCCTGGATGAAGTGTACAAAACTCAGCTACCGCATCGGCTAACAGTAAATCGCCCGAAATCGTTGGAACCGACATTTTAATGTGTCCGGATATTTGTTCACTGTATCCAGAAATTGTGTCGATAGCTTCTTGCGTGGACGCCTTTACATTCATGGCGCCTTGCTTCAAAGCTTGACCCGCTTCGGTAAGCGTGAGTTTGCGAGTAGTGCGATACAAAAGCTGCGTTCCCAGCTCTTTTTCAAGCTTTGCTATTCGCTTACTGACTACCGAGTTGGTAATGTTGTTCGCCTCTGCCACTTTGCTAAAACTGCCCATCTCCGCAATTTGTGCAAAGAGAATTAAATCGTCTGCTCTCACGTTATTACTTCACTTTTGGAAAAGATAAATTTCATTGTTGCCGTATATCCCTAAGGCGAGAAACGTTATATTTTTATCAAGTTAATTACAATCGATTAAAGACATGATTATTTCATCGCCGACTGATTATCGACGCGCTGCGCAAAAAATATTACCGCCGTTCCTATTTCACTACATTGATGGTGGTGCCTATCGAGAGCATACACTTAAAAGCAATGAAACTGACTTGGCTGACATTGCATTAAAGCAGCAAGTGCTGAGAAATATGTCGTCGCTTGACCTTTCTACAACGGTCTTTGGTGAACAATTGGCTTTACCTATTGCCCTTGCTCCCGTGGGATTAACCGGAATGTATGCGCGACGTGGCGAAGTGCAAGCTGCTAAAGCGGCAGCAAACAAAGACATCCCGTTTACCATGTCGACGGTGTCAGTATGTCCTATTGAAGAAGTCGCACCAGCCATTGAACGTCCAATGTGGTTTCAGCTCTATGTGCTTCGCGATCGCGGCTTTATGAAGAATGTTCTGGAGCGCGCCAAAGCAGCGGGTGTAACAACGTTGGTCTTTACCGTAGATATGCCTGTACCAGGGGCTCGCTATCGCGATAAACACTCTGGTATGAGTGGGCCATTTGCTGCAAGCCGTCGCGTACTGCAAGCGATGACCCATCCTCGTTGGGCAGTTGATGTAGGCGTATTCGGTAAGCCTCATGATCTTGGCAATATTTCTACTTATCGTGGCGAACCGACCCAATTGGAAGACTATATTGGCTGGTTGGGCGCCAATTTCGATCCGTCTATCAGTTGGAAAGACTTAGAATGGATCAGAGAGTTTTGGGACGGCCCAATGATTATCAAAGGCATTTTAACTGAACAAGATGCAAAAGATGCCCTGAGTTTTGGCGCAGAAGGCATTGTAGTGTCCAATCACGGCGGTCGTCAGCTAGATGGCGTGCTTTCAACCGCTAAGGCTCTTCCAGCGATTGCTAGCGCGGTGAAAGGCGAGCTAAGTATTTTCGTAGACTCAGGTATTCGTAACGGCTTGGACGTGGTGAGAATGCTGGCATTAGGTGCCGATTGTACTTTACTAGGGCGCTCTTTTATTTATGCACTTGCTGCTGAGGGCAAACAAGGGGTAGAGAACTTACTCGATCTGTACAAACAGGAAATGCATGTCGCGATGACACTATGTGGTGCAAAATCAGTCAGTGAACTTAACCTCGACTCTCTCGCTTTTTAGTATCGCTGGCACCAAGGCCACTAAAAAGACCCCCAGTAATTGCATAGTCCAACTATTGGGGTCACTGCATTTTTTATGGCTCTTTTACCAATGCACAAGTGGCTGGAGGCGTTGTTTGCGCTTAATGATGCCCACCACAACAACTTCCATCATGCTCAGCCCAGTTTTTAAGTTTGGTGGTTTTGCCTATTCCCGGGTTAAAACTATTGGTGGGGTCTAATTCTCGGTAAAAGTTTTTCAGCGCATCTTTTGCAAAGTACTCGTGTCCCACATTGTGCTCTGCTGGATATTCAGCGCTTCTCGCATCAAAAGTTTCCAGGATTTTACCCTTTAACAATTTGGCATCCGCCCCTTTTTTTAACACGTAATTCTGGTGCATTACGTGGCAGAATAAATGGCCGTAATACAGTTTCGTGTCTATCTGGTCGTCTATTTCTTTAGGCAACACTTCAAACCAGTCGGGATCGTTACGGCGAAGTGCAACATCGATGGTCATCATAGCGCCCACGTCTTTGCTGTGCATAACGTGGTAACGACCTATCGCGCCACCAGCAACAAAGCGATGCAAAATAGCCTTATCAGCTTCTTCTTCTGTACACTCAAAATAACTACCTTCATTGGTTTTAAAGAAAGCATCAAGGTAGGCTTTGGCCTCATCTACCCCGTCGTTGCTCATCTCCAATATCCAATGATGCTGATACTTGTCTCTGTACTCTTCCATTCGCTTAGGCAAGTGGTTAGGAAAAACGTAGCTCATATACTGCATAACGCGATCTGACATTTTGTTGGGTAAGAAGCCCAGCTTGTCAGTAAATGCGTCAAATTTGCGCTTAAATGCAAACAGCTTAGGAATAAATTTGGCGCCAAGCTTGCTGATAACGATAAACATATCTTTACCGTATTTCTTGGATACGTCGTAGCAGTCACGGTGAAGGTACTCACCCGAGTCAGGCAAGTTCTTGAAAGTAGAAAGTATGTCGCGACGCACTTTGGTAAACACAGCGGCGTCGTTAGACCCCACATAAAATACCTGTTTTTTCTCAGGAATAGGAAAGGTGTCTAGCCTCACTGCGAACACGGCAAGCTTACCCGCACAGCCTGAAGCTTCATGAAGTCTTCTGCCGTCATTGTTGAAGCGCGAAGGTGTGTCTGAATCAACGTCTCGAACTCGTTCATCATACTCGTTGTCTGATGCACGAGCGTCAGGGTGCTGAACGTCAGCTTCTTTGTAACGTTTGTTCTCAAGATTATTCAGAATTTCTTCTGGCTCACTACCTAGGTTAATCCCCAGATTGTTTACCAAAGATAGATTGCCATTAGCGTCGATTTGGGCAAAAAGCGCTAATTCAGTATAGGCAGGGCCTCGCTTGACCAAAGCACCACCTGAATTGTTACATATTCCCCCCACGATCGATGCGCCAATACATGAAGAACCAATCACAGAGTGAGGTTCGCGACCATAAGGCGCAAGCGTCTCTTCCAATCCAAACAAGGTACTCCCAGCCAAGCCAACGATCTGTTTTCCCTTGTCAACTAACTGAATATCATCAATACGCATAGTACTGATAATAACGAGAGGCCTGTCGTAATCTTTACCATCTGGCGTAGAGCCGCCCGTTAACCCTGTATTGGCCGCCTGCATAATAACCGCAACGTCGGCTTCAACACACAGCTTAAGCACACGCCAAATTTCGACAAGCGTTCCTGGGCGCACTACCGCAAGCGCTTCGCCCGCACCAAAACGAAACCCTTTAGTGTAAGGCTGCTTCTTCGCTTTATCAGTTAACAAATAGGCCTGCCCTACTACATCGCGCATTGATGCAATCAAAGACTGAGTGTCAACGTTTACGGTCATGGTTCTCTCTGTGTATTGAAATAATGGAAGGAATGACTTGGTGTTGAACTATACACTAACACCATTATTAACAAAGGGGGCAAGCCGCTTTTATCGAGATAATTTACTTATATTTAATTCGTTGAACACTTAGAGGCTCTAGCATTTAAGCAAAACTTACAGGCATTTTTCACTGTTACATTTTGTTACGCTTTGGAGGAGCAAGTTAGACCAGAGGAGTATTGTAAAGCCAATGTATAGTTCGTAAGGTTGATAGACACGAAAAGGAGCTTTCATGTCACATCAAGCGTTCGTTTTAACAAGAAAAAGTTTTTCAGAAAATACTAGAAGGGATGGGGCTTACGAACGATTCCTAAGTATTTTGCCGTCATGTGGATTTGTCGTCACAACCGGTGCGATTCATCCACCTCGAAGCGTGCTTAATAACACCTATACCTTCTTTATCGATGCGCAGTATTGTGACTCTGCCGCTATGCTCAACTTGCCTGTAGTCAACGATAACCCAGAGTTGAACAAAGTCATTTTCAACGTGCCAGAGTCTGACGTCGATTTTCATTATGCGGCACTGCAACATGGTATTAATGGTATTTTCCATATTGAAGATAGCTTAGAACTTCTGGTTCGCGGTGTTCAACAAGTTCAGGCGGGCAACAAATGGTTCAGTCGCGAGATTATGAGTCGCTATATTGATGCCAATTTAGTGTCTAAAGCAAAACCCGTTGCTGCACTTCAATCGTCACATACTGTGCTGACCAAGAGGGAGTTGGCCATCACACGCAAAATTGCAGATGGTGCCCAAAATCAGGAGATTGCAGACTGCTTACACATCAGCGTAAATACGGTGAAAACTCACGTTTACAGCATATTTAGGAAAACGGACTGCCGAAATCGCGTTGAGCTTATAAAGTGGTTCGATCATCAGTTTAGCCAACCACAACAAGTAAGCATCTAAACTGATAATCCATTAAATTTAATTGCGTATGGCGCTTACGCTTTTGCGCGCCATACGCCTTTCTCCATTCCTTGTAACACCAACTCAGTCACCGCTTTTTCTATGCTTTGTTTAACGCACTCGAACATGGGTTCATTAGTCGTGTAGCCCGTTTCTGCTTCAAGCAGGTGCTTAAGCGAAACATACCTAAACAGGCCTGCTCTCACCTCCTGGCTTAGTACCTTCTTAGAGGTTGAAACCGACACCAGTACTTGACCTGTTCTCACGTCAACTGCACGCATGTAAATGGAAATTTGATCTTCCCTAAACAGCTCACTCGCTCCAATGCCAAAGTACTCTACGCCAGCGCCGCCGGTACGAATGTTGGTATCGTAGCTAATTATCCCACCTTCTATAATAATTCTAGCTGTCGTGAGTGGCGGCAAATCGCCTCCGCTGCTTTCGTCGGCTCTAATTATTTTGCGTTCGGTAAGAATGTTCTGCAGCCCTTCACGCTCCACAGGTAAAAACCACGATGTCTCGCTTAAGGTCTGAACAAGAATAGAGGTTGCGCCTTGAGTCACCGCAGTAGAAAACGAACTTGCCCCAGTGCTAGGTTTATATTGCCCGGTCTGGTCTCTAAACGCATATACAGAAACCGGAATTTGTCCCATAGGCGCTGGCAAGCTTTTTACTTCAGACAATGTGGCACTGTCTTTAATTACATCAGCGGCCGTTGTATCTGGCGGCAGCGTATTAGTGATGGACTGGCATCCTGCAAGCGCCATGGCCACTATTAAAAAAACGGTACTTCTCATGTGTTTCCCTACCCAAACCGTGGAATTTCAACGACAGTAACCTCACCTGTCAGTAAGTTAGTAATGTTCACAACAATGCTGTCAGGATTACTCGTTATTAGTTCTACCTGAAAGTCACCACTAACAAAAATACTATCCTGATTGAATATGCTGTCTATCGGGTTTCCATCTTCATCATATTCTTGTTCACCGAATGCGATGTCTGTGATTTCGCGGACTATACGGTTAATATAGGCGCGTTCGAGTGATTCTTGAAGGCGTTCGTCATAGGAGCGCTCGCTGTAAGGCGCTGTATGAGCGTTTTGTGAATTCGCCTTACTTAATAAAAATGATCCGTTAAGTGGATTACCACCGAATGACGGGTTGATCGGTTCATACACCAACTCTGTTGCTTTCACACTAGATGAAGTCCACGAGCCAGTCGCGATTAAGGCTGCTATCAATATCCCTTTTTTCATTACCATTCGTCCCCTGCTAAATCTGGGCTTCTACTGTCTATACTCGCGTTTGCCACCGCGTCTAAAACTAACATGATGGCTTGCTGTACTTTTTCATCTAAAGGTACTTGTCTACGCCCCATGTACGTTTGATAAACCACTCTATTGTCGTAAATCACCGAAAGAAGAGTACCCGCTTGTGGCACAATAATTTCTTTAACTACAAGGTTCTTACCCGAACTGTCTGGGACTTCTCGCCAGTATTGGCTAATGCGAGAGGCAAATTCGTGGCCTTGGCGGCTAATACTGTTATCGAGCAACAGTCCACCTAGCCGAATTTCTTCTGCGTGAATCGGAGAAAAGAACACACTAAAAAGCAGTGTGATAAGAGAGAAACAATACAAGTACTTCATTTTACTGAATATAGCCGGGCAAATGCCCGGCTACTCACTTTTACATCTGTAGGTTTACATCTGAACAACGGTAGCTACGTTGTAGTCACCAACCTGCGTAACACTTACTGTGCCGCCGTTGCCAGTAATACTACCTGTAACTAAGTTATCGTTACCCATTTGCGTAACTTCAAATGTATTCATATCACCAGAAATAACGAACTGACCACCTGCGTCGTCTGTTACCCAGTTTCCTACGCCTTCTTGCATAACACTAACAATATTGTCGTCACCGTTAACCAATAGGTCTAGTAAGTTAAGCTCGCCCGTTTGCGAAACCATAATTTCGTTGTAGCTTGATGTAACGTTGCTTGCCAACTCAACTGATGCCGTATTTTCAACACCCTCTTGAGACATTTCAATGATGTTGCCATCAGCGTAGTAAGTTGCATCACCAATACCAGCTTGTGCTAACGCCAAGTTGGCATCGCCATCTTGCTCAATTTCAACGGTGTTAAACAGGCCATCGAAATTAACTGTGCTGATTTCATTGGCATCACCTACCTGAGTTAAATCAAACTCGTTTAATAAGCCAATTACGCCAGCATAAGCCGTGTTGCCTTCGCCCACTTGGTTAATTTCGAACGTATTCGCTTGTCCGCCGATAGTTTCTACGGTAGCTAAGTTAACGTCACCGATTTGGTCGATATTAACTTCATTGCCAGAGCCTTCAAATACTCCTGTGGTAATCTCGTTGCCATCACCATCTTGTTCAAACTCTAGCACATTACCGTCGCCAACCATGCTCCAACCCACAGCGTTCTGGTCGCCATCTTGGTCAATTTCAATTTCGTTTTCTGATCCGATAACGGTTAAATCAGACACGTTGTAATAGCCGTCTTGAATAACATCGATAACGTTTGCATCACCGCTTAACTCGCGAACATACGATTCGTGCCAGTCACCACTTTGATCAACAAATACCGTATTGTCGTTACCCGCAATGGCATTATTAGCCCAGTTACCACCATCGCCCTGATACACTGATAACGTGTTTCCGCTGCCCGAAATGCTATTTATTGAGCGATTAAAAATAAAACCGATAGGGCCGCCATCACCTAATTGAACAAGTGAAACCGTGTTATCGTCACCTTCGACAACGACATTGGCTGTACTATTTAAACTATCTTGCTCAGATTCTAAGAAGTTGCCGTTACCTGTGACACTTGCAAAGAAGGTATTACCTGACTGCATTTGCGAAGCTAGTACTTCGTTTGCGTCACCCGTTACTTCTACAAAGATTGCATTTAAGTCACCTTCCTGACTTAAAATAGATTCATTACCTACCTCATTTCCCTCTGGTGCCGTTTGGGTTAGCGTAATTTCATTGCCTTCAGCTGCAGCAATAAAATCTGCGGAAGCACTGAAATCAACTGTCTTACTCGCTGGAACTTCCTGAGCTGATGCCCACCCTGTCGCTGCTACTAAAAGCAATGCACTCGCTATTTTTGTTTTTTTCATTTTCACATTTGTCTCCCTATGGCAATCACATCATTCTTGATATTGTGTGATGTTAATCACCATTTCGTTCCCTATCTGGTAAACAGTAAAAGACTGTTCACCCAATTGATTAACATTGGCTACATTGTCGAACCCATCTTGAATAATCTCGAAATAGTTATTGTTGTTTTGCTGCAATAAATTAACCACGTTCCCCTCACCCAGCTGAGTGATAAGAGCTTCGTTATTACTGCCGTTTTGAACAACATTCGATAGGTTGGCGCCGTTGCCGCTTTGGATAATGTTAGTTATGTTATTTAGCCCAAACTGACTAACAGCGATGAAGACCGTTTCATCGTCTATCGTTATAGCTTGAGCATTCAGACTCATTGAAAGAGAAGATTCCACCATGTCTGAGCTTGTTGATAAGTCGGACTGTTGAGCATAAGCAGGAAGATTTACGGTTAGAAGACTGCACCCCGTAATGGCTGCCAACGCAACGGCTCTACATGCCTTAGCGTTATTAGCAAATTGGCTCTTTTTAACCTTTAGCTTCTTGTCCATGAGAACGACTGCTTCCTTGATTAACAACAAAGGTGACCCCTCTATAACACTCCTTAAGACGGCGAGAATCCATCACCAATAAGTTGTATTTATTACAGGTCAAATACAGTTAGCACACGTTAAATCAGCAAGTTATTTATTATGGGTAATACCATAGTGCTAGATTTGACGAAAATTCACGCACCGAGTAATTATTGGTAAGACCACCTAGTTTTTGTAGGGTCTTTTAACGGGTATTGCTACAGCGCGCCCCTAAGACATAGAGATCTTAACTACCTGTCAAAAGTCATAGTAATTAAGTACCACTTTGGGCTTCTCTTCTCACTTTTTCCTAGTGGTTAAGTAGTATTTTTGAGCAAATTTTACTGTTAGGGGTGGCAGGTTTTTAAATTTGCGTTATAAGTTTTAACCGTTAGTTATATCAGACCGAACGAGAAGGTTCTGTGATTAAAGCATTATTGCTAATTATGGAATCTAATTATGAAAACAAAGCCTTTTAAAACAGGCCTTTCAGCACTGTCATTAGCCCTTCTACCGCTAATGGTATCTAGTCATGCACACGCCGCAAAAGCCGAAATTTTCGACGATAGCGTTATCGTTGTGTACAAAGAAAATGTAAGCAAAGCGGAAAAGATGCGCGCTCGCTCTTCGGTAGGTGCACGAATTAGTGACGCAAACCGTGATGAGGTAGATGATCGCTTCTCTAACCTTTTAAATGGCCGCATTGCCAAACTGGAACTTCGTGGCAAGTCTGTAAAAGACGCCATAGAAATCTTAAAGAAAAATCCTGCGGTTAAAATCGCCGAGCCAAACTTCTTGTACCGCAAAGCCCTGGTACCTAACGATCCTTCTTATGGTGACCTATGGGGTTTGAATAACACCGGTCAAGCCGGCGGTACTGCAGATGTGGATATTGACGCGCCAGAAGCATGGGATATTACAACCGGTGATAGCGATGTGGTCATCGGCGTTATCGATACGGGTGTTGACTACAATCATGAAGACCTTGCAGATAACGCATGGGTTAACCCAGGTGAAATTGCTGGAAACGGTATTGATGATGATGGCAACGGTTATATTGACGATGTTTACGGTATCGATGCATTTAACGGCGATTCTGATCCTATGGACGATGATTCTCACGGTACGCATGTGGCCGGGACAATTGGCGCTGTGGGCGGAAACGGAATTGGCGTAGTCGGTGTAAACCATGACGTGTCAATCGCTGCATGTAAATTCTTAGGTCCTGACGGCGGTTCAACCGCTGGCGCTATTGAATGTATCGATTACTTCACCGACCTTAAAGAGAACCGCGGCATCAATATTAAAGCTACCAACAACAGCTGGGGTGGCGGCGGCTATAGTGAAGCGCTAGAAACTGCTATTGAAGAAGCTGGCCAAGCGGGTATTTTGTTTGTTGCTGCGGCAGGTAACTCCGGTTCAAACAACGACAACGTAGATAACTACCCGTCTAACTATGTCACTACAACAAACAGTCTGCTTGCAGTTGCTAGCCACACTCGTACTGACGGAGACAGCGGCTACTCATACGGTATTGAAACTGTAGACATCGCGGCGCCAGGTACAGCTATCCTATCTACAGTCCCAGGTAACGGCTATGCGGCATACTCAGGCACATCAATGGCAACGCCACATGTTGCGGGTGCAGCAGCAGTTGTGTGGTCGCTAAACCCAGAACTTTCGCCATCTGAAATGAAAGAGATGTTATTGTCTACAGGTGAAACTAGGCTATGGGCCTATG
>NZ_JAFLMX010000311.1:0-7406 GCF_017849675.1 Alteromonas sp. AO-Serp | reverse complement strand
GGTGCCGTCTAAGCTAAATTTTGGAGAGTGCTCTTCGCGGGCTTCTGAGTACGCGTCCTGAATACGCATTTTTAAAGTGTTTTTACCGCGATCAAACGCTGAAATTGCTTTTACGTTTACTGTACCGCCGATGGAATTCAGGTTTTGATCTGGTGTGAGGGTTTTAAGCACCTCAATGGTTCCTAGCAGATCAGCAGGAAGTGCGTCTAAGCCCACTTTCCGCTCTTCGCCTGCACCAGACATTTGTGCGCCGTTCATATTTATTGATACGAAGCCGGGCCCTAAGCCTCGAACGGTAACAAATTTACCTTCGCCTTCAGAGCGCTGTAGTGTAACACCCGGCAGTCGTCGAAGGGACTCCGCCACGTTCTGATCAACAAAATTGCCTAAATCATCGGTAGAAATAACAGAGCTAAAGCCGCTTTTCATGCGTTCTAAGTCACGCGCTTTAAGGTCTGCCTGTTTAACACCCTTTACTTCAACTACTTCAATTTCGCTAGGGGTCTCATTTGTTTCAGTTTGCTCGGTATTTTCCTGAGCGGGTGCAGTTTGCGCCATGCTGGAAAACGCCGTGGACACGGCTAGAGCGAGGGCTGTCCATTGAAACACTTTCATGTTTTGAACTCCTAAATTCCAAAATCGACATAGCTGTAGTATTTATATTTTGCTATGCCACCGGTGGCAGTATTGATCTTGTCAGATAGGAATGCACTAACATTTAACGTTTATTTCACAAATTATTAATATATGAATATTTAGTGATCACAGTGTTGGGATTCCTGCGAGTACCCGCCATGAGTTTTCTTCATGAAAAGTAAGAGAGGGCGCGGGGTTGGCAGTAAAGTAGCTGCTGTAAATTGACCAGTCAACCACATCTAATTCACTATCAATTATCCCATATTTGCTTGTGTACTGATTGCTTTGTATTTGCTTAAGTATGCGCGAGTCTACAGGGTCTAGATCTTTACCTGTGCGGGTGAGATTAGCACCTACGTCTTGGTTTTCAATCAAGCTTGTCCATGTTTGCTGCGCAGTAAGTTGCGCATCGCCTAATTTATCTATTTCATTCTGATGAAAAGGCGACGTTGAAAGAGAACGAGTGATTACGTCTTTTTCTTTCTTTGAACCGGTTTTGGCGCTCTTAACATCTATGCCTTTACTGTTGTCCTCAGACATGTCGCTATAGCCCTTCATCACGTTTTCAGCAACATAAAGTCGAGTGAGTGATTCCTTATCGTCCCATAATTGGAAAAACCATAGCTTTTTCGTAGCGGGGCCTGGGGCATAAATATTCCCAACCAGATTTGCGGTGCCGTTTTCGCCGCCATAAGCTGAGTTTTTTTGCCAGTTGGCAATAACGTTATTTTTGATATCAACGAATTCTTGCTGCTGTGGGTAAGGCGGGTTCAGTCGCCATCCGTTAATGCGCGGGTTTCTACTGGTATGATTGGCCAATATATTGCGCAAAAAGCTAGCATTACTGCCACCCCAAATGCCGCCATAGCCATGGCTACCTTTGTGATGACCCGCGTTGTTTAAACTCTCTGATAGTATGCTGTATTGCAGTGTAAAGCGTTGGTTATTGTAGAAAGAGCCTACTTCGTCTTTTGACCAACTTAGCGAACAATGATCGATAATGACATCAGTGGTATTTCTAACGGTTACTGCATCGCCTTCTTCACTGTCTTTCCCCGGCCTAAAGCGCATGTGTCGAATAATGACCTGATTAGCTTCAACGCTTGTTGATGCGCCAGAAATTACAATTCCGTGGGGAGATGTCTGTCCTGCAATGGTGACGTTGCCATGTTTTATTTCTAACTCCTTTTCTAGCGCGATCACGCCAGACACATTAAAGACAATCAGTCTGGGATAGTTTTGCGCAATAGCCCATCGCAATGTTCCCTCTTGTGGGCTTTTAGCATTATCAGACAAAGAGCTAACAACTAACACTTTTCCTTGGTTTCCACCTTGTGTGTATTTTCCGAACCCCAGCGCACCTTCAAACGCCAATGATTGTGCGTGACAGTTAGACAAGGCGAGAAACGCGACGAAAGCGACAATCAGTTGAATTGGAATATATTTCATTACTGCATGTCCTGCTCGTAAGGGTGGGCACCGGTGGTTGGTTGGCGGGCGATGTCTTTGAGTTTAGCGCTCCATGCTTGGAGTACCTTAACGTCGTGGATCATACCTTCTAACTCTATTGCTAAAATTGATACAAGCTCTCCATCTCGCATGAAGACTGGCACGGCAACAAGCGTTACGTTGCGCGGTGCGAAGTGGCTGACGGCATAGCCTCTGGTACACGTTGTTGCTCGTAATTTCGCGGCTTGTTGTTCATCAAAGTTTGCGGGGTGTGAGCTGTCGTTCATGTTTTGATACTTGGGATGGTAGGCCAACATGACATGACCCGCAGCAGATTCAAATAAGGGCAGTTTTGTCCCTGGCCTTATTGTTGTTATTTGCTTTTCTCTGGCATCTAAAACGTCAATAACAAACGCGCAGTAGTCGCCTAATGTACAGATAATTGCGCTAGCGTTGGTTGTAGCTATAAGTTTCGAAAGCGCAGGTGCAGTGATTCTCTGAACGTATCTGCTGCGCGAGTTAGCGGCGCTAATTTCGTAAATGCGTGTGCCATAGAAGTATTTTGTACCACGCTTTTCAACTACCCGTTCGCTGGTTAATGTTCTAAGTAACCTAAATACTGATGTGCGGGGAAGTTTAAGCGCTGACTCAATTTCAGAGGCGCTTAACCCCGAGCGAGACTCGGCGATGGCTTGACATAGCTGCAGCGCCTGCATAACACTGGGAATAACATACCTTTCCATCTTTTTGCGGTCCCGAAATCAAGATAATACTGCTCGATATTAACACGAATTAAACAAAATGCTACCGGTGGCATTTTAAATTATTGATGATTTTTAAATCAATTACATTGAGAAAAGAGAGAAAACTGTCGTGCAACTCATCGCATCTATAAGAAGGTTAACGCTTTATCAACCGCGTCCGGTAAGCGGTTTAATTTTGTATATTTGAAACAAAAAATTAACATGTGTAGGTGCTGCCGAGGTGCAAGTCGAAGACTCAGCGAGCGAAAAAGTGAATAAATGCGTGACATCTGTACTAAGGGCGACGATAAATCTGTGGAAGCAGAGTCTTACCTTCTGAATGTTAATAAAATAGTCATTTGTGTCTGGTGCTTTAATTACTAGGTCTTTTTAGCCCGTCGATAGGTGGCTTGTACTTGTCCTTATTTGAGATTACTCTGCCACGCCTGCTTTCTCAATTCTCATTTGAAGCAGCGTTAAACTTAGAGCATTGTTCTTGTAAGGCATTACATTCTATATGGCACCACGTTCTTTCGTTTTTTTAGACGAACTGAATTCTTCGATTAGACCCGCAATAAACTACACCAGTGGTGTAGGCGCTATGCTGTGGTTGGCTAATCTGGTGTTACTGCTGAACATTGCGCTAGTTATCAGTGGTACCTTGGCTGACTCGGCAGAATTTGTCAGTGCGTTTAATGAAAGTTTGGTTGTAGAGCCTTTTTTCATTGCACTGGCCAATCACACGCTTTCGCAATTTATTGTTCCCACTATTGCATTAGTGTTAGTTGGTCTCTTGGTTAAAGCCACGGCTATAGCAAAGGCGCAAATAACAAAACAGCGCCGACCTATTCCTTACCTTTGCCCTACATTCCCCCAGCCTTTTGTTCAGACGGTTGGCAGTAGAGCGCCCCCACTTTTTAGTTAAACGTCTCCGATTTGATTATCTAACGCCGAAAGCGTTGCGCAGTATGTGTGACAAAGCTTTACCGGTGTGTTTTTCGATGCTGTAACGCTGCCATTCTCTATTAAGCGGCCCAGTCATCGCCGTTTAACTTGTGGGTTATAGGAACTTGTTTTGTCTATTCGTAACCTTTTTACTTTAATTGTTGCTGGTGCAGGGCTGACGTTGGCCGGTTGCAGCGGTGGCGTGCTTGACCCTAAAGGGCAAGTGGGTATGGATGAAAAGAACCTGATTATTCTTTGCACTATCCTCATGCTGATTGTTGTTGTTCCCGTTATTTTTCTTACGCTTTACTTTGCGTGGAAGTATCGCGCTAGTCGCGATTTCGAAATTTATACCCCTAAATGGGCACATTCGACCAAAATAGAAGCGGTGGTGTGGTCCATTCCAATTCTCATTGTCGTGTCGTTGAGTGTGATCACCTGGCGCTCTACTCACGCACTCGACCCTTATGCACCGCTAGAAGGTCAAGGAGAGCATCTTACTGTTGAAGTAGTCTCGCTTAACTGGAAGTGGCTGTTTATTTACCCTGAACAAGGTATCGCAACGGTCAATGAATTGGTGTTTCCAGCCAATAAACCCGTTGCGTTTAAGATTACTTCTGAAAGCACCATGAACTCGTTTTTTATTCCTCAGCTAGGAAGCCAGATTTATTCCATGGCGGGAATGGAAACCAAGCTTCATCTTATTGCCGACGAGCCAGGTACGTACAAAGGCATTTCTTCAAATTACAGCGGTGCGGGATTCACTGGCATGAAGTTTAACGCTATTGCCACACCTACCGAGGATGACTTCGAGGCGTGGGTTGCCAGCGTTAAGCAGTCGCAAACATCGTTAACGTCAGGTGCCTACGAGCAGCTTGCTGAGCCAAGCGAAAACAATCCGGTGACCTATTTCAGCAAAGTCGATGACGGTTTATTTCATAACATTGTTATGAAATACATGAAAGATCACGGCTCCATGGATTTCTACAACAAGCCGGAAAATGCCGCCATGGGCGAACATCACGCCATGCCTGAAATGCAACACAGCCATCACCAAGAGGATGCACAATAACCATGTCTTTATTAGGTAAATTATCTATTGAGGCCGTGCCCTATCACGAGCCGATTATTATGGTGACACTTGCTGTTGTGGCAGTGGTGGGTGTGGTCATAGCCATGCTTATCACCAAGTACAAACAGTGGGGAACCCTATGGTTTGATTGGATAACGTCTGTCGACCACAAACGTCTTGGTATTATGTACATTGTGTTGGCTATGATCATGCTGCTGCGTGGCTTCGCCGACGCTATTATGATGCGTACTCAGCTTGCAATGGCAACCAATGGTGCGCCCGGGTATCTACCGCCAGAGCACTACGACCAAATCTTCACAGCCCATGGCGTTATCATGATTATCTTCATGGCGATGCCGTTTATGATTGGGTTGATGAATATCATTTTGCCACTACAAATTGGTGCTCGCGATGTGGCGTTTCCATTTTTAAATAACTTAAGTTTTTGGCTGACCGCAGGTGGCGCAATTCTAGTAAATGTGTCTTTGGGGTTAGGTGAATTCGCAAAAACAGGGTGGGTTGCTTATCCGCCGCTAGCCGGGTTGGAGTTTAGTCCCGGGGTTGGCGTCGACTATTACATATGGGCCCTGCAGATATCCGGGCTCGGTACGCTGCTAACCGCCGTAAACTTCTTAGTTACCGTGTTTAAAATGCGTGCGCCCGGCATGAAGTTAATGCAAATGCCTATTTTCACATGGACCTGTACGTGGGCAAACATTCTGATTGCTGCTTCGTTCCCAATTCTGACGGCTGTGTTAGCCATGCTGACGCTAGACCGTTATATGGATTTCCACTTCTTCACGAATGAAGCTGGTGGTAACTCTATGATGTATATCAACCTGTTCTGGGCGTGGGGACACCCTGAGGTTTATATTCTGGTACTGCCTGCATTCGGTATTTTTTCAGAAGTTATATCTACGTTTACTGCTAAGCGCCTGTTTGGCTACAAGTCGATGGTGTATGCGTCGGGTGCCATTGCCATTCTTGGTTTTATTGTTTGGCTGCACCACTTCTTTACCATGGGGTCGAGCGCCAATGTGAATGCCTTCTTCGGCATTATGACCATGGTTATTGCCGTACCCACGGGCGTGAAACTGTTTAACTGGCTATTCACCATGTATCGCGGTCGCTTAATATTGAGTGTGCCTGTACTGTGGACGTTAGGCTTTATGGTGACCTTCACCATTGGCGGCATGACAGGGGTGTTACTTGCTATTCCAGGTGCTGACTACGTACTTCATAATAGCTTGTTTCTCATTGCGCATTTTCACAACACCATTATTGGTGGTGCGGTATTTGGCTATCTGGCTGGCTTTGCTTTTTGGTTCCCGAAAGCCATGGGCTTTAAGCTTGACGAAAAAACCGGAAAAGCAGCCTTTTGGTGCTGGCAAATTGGTTTCCTTTTGGCGTTCATGCCCCTATATGTGCTTGGCTTTTTGGGTATGACACGCCGCTTAAATCACACCGACAATCCTGACTGGAATATCTGGTTATACATTGCTGCATTTGGTGCGTTTGTTATAGCAATTGGTATTTTCTTCCAGCTACTTCAGCTGTTTGTAAGCTTCAAAAACAAAGAGAAGCTTAACGATACAACGGGCGATCCGTGGAATGGTCACACGCTAGAGTGGTCAACGGCGTCACCGCCTCAGTTTTACAATTTTGCCAAGATTCCTCACATCAAAGACATTGATGCATGGACGGATATGAAGGAGCGCGGCGAGTCGTATCAACGCCCTGAAAAATACACACCTATTCATATGCCAAAAAATACTTCAGCCGGAGTTTTCATGAGCATGAGCTTTACCCTGATGGGCTTTGCGCTTATCTGGCATATTTGGTGGCTTGCTGTTGTCGGTTTAGTGGCAGGAATAGGAGTATTTATTAAGCGTTGCTATACCTCGGATGTTGATTACTACGTGCAGGTAGATGAGGTTGAACGAGTTGAAGCTACGCACTTAAGTGCCAATACAGTGGGAGGTCGCTCATGAGTACTATTGCAACATCAAGCGCCGCATCAATGCCGCATGAACACGCACACGAAGAACATCATGAAAACAACACCGTGTTTGGTTTCTGGTTGTATTTAATGACCGACTGTTTGTTGTTTGCTTCTTTCTTTGCCACCTATGCCGTGCTGTTTATGAATACGGCGGGCGGTGTGTCTGGCAAAGATATTTTCGAGCTCAACTTTGTTGCAGTTGAAACAGCCGCTCTGCTTTTAAGCAGCATTACCTTTGGCTTTGCCATGATATGTGCTCACCGACAAAACAAGTCAGGCTCCCTTGCTTGGCTGGCAGTGACATGGGCACTGGGAGCGTGTTTTATCGGTATGGAAGTATACGAATTCCACCACCTTATTGAGCATGGCAACGGGCCGCAGCAAAGTGCGTTTCTAACGGCGTTTTTCTCGTTAGTGGGACTGCACGGACTGCACGTTACAGCGGGCCTTATTTGGATGACAATCATGTTTATTGAAGTAACCCGCCGAGGTTTAGGTGAGCAAACTGTTACTCGACTTAGTTGCTTAAGTCTGTTTTGGCACTTCCTCGATATCGTAT
>NZ_JAFLMX010000057.1:0-22828 GCF_017849675.1 Alteromonas sp. AO-Serp | reverse complement strand
CTATTACTTCTAACACAATACTGGTGAGCGTAGTGCCCTTCATGCGAAAGCAAGTTTCTGTCATTTTTTCTTCCCGAAAAGGCGTCACTTTCCTCATAGCAATTAGCCATGACAATAAGCAAAACCTATTAGCGCTAGTGTTTGTTGCTGTCTTACGCAGCTATACAATTTATTTATTGCGTCACTGTATCAAAAATCCCGTTCGCATACAGCAACTGTATACCGGTTAAAACACGTTTTACCCTGATAATAACCCTAGAACAAGCCAAGAACGTGCCAATCGCTGAGCAGTTTTCAATCAAGTCTGAATTGTAAAAGCACTAGGTGAGCCATATTGATTTTCATCCGCCTCTTTCAAAACAAAAAAGTGCGATCGTAGATCGCACTTTTTTTTCATATTGGTTTTCTCACGGCGTTTAAGACGTGATGAGTTTTTTAGGGTCTAGTAATGATTCTAGCTCGCCTCTGGGAATATCTGTCATGGCTTCGGCCACATCTATAACGGGCTTGTTTTCTTTGTAAGCGGCTTTTGCGATTTCCGCGGCTTTTGCATAGCCAATAACAGGATTAAGTGCAGTGACAAGTACAGGGTTTCTGTAAAGCGCAGCTTCAATGTTATCTTGATTTACAGTAAAGCCCTCAATCGCCTGCTCGCCGATTAGCGTCGCACTGTTGGTCATTAGCGACAGACTTGAAAGCAAATTGCTGGCAATCATTGGTAGCATTACATTTAACTCAAAATTCCCAGACTGCCCACCTACAGTAATCGCCGTATCGTTACCTATTACCTGCGCTGAAGCCATCGCTACTGCTTCTGGAATAACCGGGTTTACCTTGCCGGGCATAATTGATGAACCTGGCTGCAGCGCAGGCAGCGCAATCTCACCTAAGCCAGCCAAAGGCCCAGAATTCATCCAGCGCAAGTCATTAGCAATTTTCATAAGGGTGACAGCCAGACTTTTTGTCGCACCGGAAAGCGTCACTGCTGTGTCTTGAGAGCCAATCAATGCAAAGAAATTATCAGCGGGCTTAAACCCAATGTCGGTCAGCTCCCCTAGTGCATCTGAAAATGTCGTAGCAAAATCCGCATGGGCGTTTACACCTGTTCCCACCGCAGTGCCTCCTTGGGCAAGGGTTTGAATAGCTGGCTGCACAGCGCGCAGGGTTTTAACCTGCTGCTTGAGCTGAGAAGCCCAAGCCAGTAAGCTTTGATCCATGCCTACAGGCATCGCATCCATGAGATGAGTGCGTCCGGTTTTGCAGTATTGCGCTACCGACTTTGCTTTAACTTCAATAGTACGAACTAAACGTTCAACGGCTGGTATAAGCTCGTTTGACAATGCAATAGCCGCGCTAACGTGAATGGTGGTAGGGATCACATCATTTGAACTTTGCCCGTAATTTACATGATCATTCGGATGAACCTCTTCGCTAGAATAACGAGAGGCTAAGCGAGCAATGACCTCGTTGGCGTTCATGTTTGTGCTGGTGCCTGAACCAGTCTGAAATATATCAACGGGAAAATGCTGCATCACATCATCAAGTGCCAACAGCTCATCACAGGCTTTAACTATCGCTTGACCGCGATCTTTATCCAGCACTTTGAGTTTCATGTTGGCTTGTGCTGCGGCTTTTTTTACTGTAATCAACGCGCGTACGAAGGCTTCCGGCATGCGCTGCCCGCTTACAGGGAAGTTTTGAATGGCACGCTGAGTTTGCGCGCCGTAGAGTGCATTTTCGGGGACCTGTAGCTCGCCCATACTGTCGCGTTCTGTGCGTGTTGCTGTCATGACTCGTATCCTTGTGTTGATATAGCTAGTTTTTCGGCGTGGTTGCCACGCTTTTATCAGAATCCTATTAGGGCTAGTGGCATTAGAAAACTAGGCCCTAGTAAGTGAATTATAAAAAATGGTGCACTAGCGCTTGCAGACCTTTGCTGTACATCAAAGATCAACAGGCTCTCTAGTGTTCATGTCTATTTTTATTCTCGCAAGCGCAATTCGATCACTCTCGTTACACGCGTAGCGCTCAGCTTTAAGTAACGGCTTGTACAAATGCTCTAAACAACTATGCCGCCATTGCTGACTGACCTGCGGATCGCACAGGGTTTCATAAAGCACCTCAACCGCATTTTTATAGATAGAAAATTTGTCTCTATCACTTGGCAATAAGTTGGCAACGAAAGTTACGCCATCTAGATAGTTTCTTAAAAGCGTTGAGTTCAGCTCATTGTCGTTGTATCCAAATCGAACGTGTTGAACTGCATTTCGTATCGAAGACATGTGCATCCCTTGTGCGTGAAAAAACAAAAAAGCTCGATGTACATAAAAGCGCTTTCTTTATACACCACTCAATATAAATGATAATCGTTAGCATTTACAATGATCCAGTGCTATTCTTTTTCGTAAAGAAAATTGAATCTTCCAATTCCACCGATAGGTGAAGTTAACCAAAATTCAAAGGACATTATTTATGATCAAGAAGTTACTTGGTGGCACAGCCCTTTTTCTTATGGCCTCTGGTGCATTTGCTAACGAATGCGAAGTGACTGTGGAATCAAACGACGCCATGCAATTCAATACGTCGAACGTTGTTATCCCGGCGAGTTGTAACGAGTTTACCGTGACTTTAAAGCACACAGGTCAGTTACCTAAACAAGCCATGGGCCATAACTGGGTGATGACAACAAAAGCCAACGGACAAGCAGTGGCAACAGACGGTATGAGTGCGGGTTTAGACAACAATTACGTTAAGCCAGACGATGAGCGCGTAATTGGCGCGACTGACATTATTGGCGGCGGTGAACAAACTTCAACGACCTTTTCTGTTGAAGGGTTAAGCAAAGATGAAGAATACATGTTTTTCTGCTCGTTCCCTGGTCACATCGGCATCATGAAAGGCACAGTTACGCTTTCGAGCTAAGGCGTTGCGAAAACTAGGCGTGCTTAACTAGGCACGCCTTAAACATGGATAACAATAGGTCGAGGGTGTAGTTGTAATGGATACGGCGTCTCACACATCAAAAAGCGCTAAGGCGGTGGTCCGGTATAAACACTTACCTTCTTTTACTAGCGCCCTATTAAGAAACGTTTTTTTTCCTCACTTAACCAATAAACGGCTGTTGATGCCGCTGTTTATAGCCATTCTTCTTACTTATAACAGCACCCGTGCGGTTACTTTATCGGTGTTGTCAGATGCATTTTTTCAAGTGGCAGCGTTTGTATATGCATCGCTTGCGCTTTATTACGTCGCCACGTTGCGCGTTTCGGCCGAAGCCATTGGTAATTATATGAAAGCGCACCCTGTGCATGAGGTAGGATTATCTGCTCTACTTGGTGCTCTGCCAGGCTGCGGTGGTGCTATCATCGTTGTCACTCAGTACACGCGAGGTGTGACAAGCTTTGGAGCCGTGGTAGCAGTGCTAACCAGCACTATGGGCGATGCCGCATTTCTGTTACTCGCCCAAGCACCGTTAGATGCCTTAACCGTAATGGCCGTCAGCGTCACGGTGGGTGCAATGACGGGGCTAGTGGTCAATGAATTTCATAATTACCAGGCTCCTGAAGCCGATGGTGCGCTCCAACAATCGCAAAACTGTGATAAACCCAAAACAGTAAGCCACAAAGCCATATCATTTTCTAAAGTATTCTGGATGATTGCGAGCTTACCCTCGTTGGCGATTGCGCTTGGTTTGGCCTTTCAACTTCCCGTACACAGTTACCTTGCTATCAGTGAAAGTACACTAACGCTGATTGGTGCCGCGTTATGTATTTCGAGCCTTGGACTATGGTCTTTGTGTGGTTCGGGAAGCGGATACGCTTCGATTACGAAAGAGGATTTAATTCCGCCTCCGCCTAAATGGCAAGAGAAAGCCGCACTAGACACACAGTTTGTATTGGCATGGGTAGTACTCGCGTTTCTTATGTTCGAGCTGTCTGTTGTCTGGTTTGGGCTAGACATTGCAGGGCTGCTTCAATCCATGGGCCCCGGCTTAGTTGGCCTGGCGATCATCATCGGGTTCTTACCTGGTTGCGGTCCGCAGATATTGGTAACCAGCTTATACCTTAATGGCGCAGTTCCGTTTTCAGCACAACTTGGCAATGCAATAAGTAATGACGGCGACGCGTTGTTTCCCGCCATTGCGCTCTCACCCAAAGCAGCGCTTATTGCCACAGTGTACTCTGCTATTCCTGCATTTCTTGTGGGTTATGGCTACTGGTATTTGTTTGAATAAAGCTTTCGATGCGTTAAAAGGTTGAATTAACGGATAGGCTAGCGCTGCCCCACAGCGATTACTCTATTTCGACAGAAAGCGCTTCATTCCACGGCACGCTTATCTCATAGTTGCCTTTACGGGTTTTGTATTGATAGACCGTTGTAGAAAAACTAATGGTTTCGGGATTTATATCTTCCTCAATAGTGAGAGTTACGTTAACGGCTTGGAAAAAGCGAAAGCGATATTTGATATCTTCTGCCAGCAGGCTCGATTCGCCCGATTTCAGCGTGATCACTTCACCGTTTCGCTGACCGACTACGGCAATATCTAAACTGCCATTTATCACTGCTTTTTGCTGTTTAGACTGCAGCAGAACCAACCTAAGTTGATAGGTATTGTCACTTAACTTAAAAACTTCTACCCCTTCAATGGCAAAACCTTCGTCGGTTTTCTCAGGCGCCACGACGCGTTCATAGAAACTCAATAATTCCTGTTGCGCCTCTAGTTCTTTTTTCTGTTCGCCTAATGTATTGGTAATGCTCTCTGTCTCGAGCGTGGCAAGCTCCATGGCGACTTCCAGCTGATTCACTTTGGTAGTAAGCGAATGATTTTCTTCAGACAAAATAGCAATAGTTTCTTGCTGAGCCTGTACTTTCTTGCTGTCACCTTCGTCAATAATTCGCGCTAGCTTATAGCCGAACCCAACCATGGCAAACATAATAAGCGCCACTAACAGTGTCCACTTGTAGTTGCCTAAAACTTCTTTTAACTGATCTGTCGTCATGATATCTACATCAACAAAAAACACCGTGCGCTAAGGCGCTCTAAACATTATGAATTTTAGGTGTTTATGGTAAGCTTCTTTTTACGTTAATCTACTGTACCACAACATGCGCTTGCAGGCTTTAAGAGAGGAAGTAGCTCATCCACGCACATCCATTCAGTTGTGCATGCTGGGCATTGTAGGGGGAACCTGCGCGGCGCTTATCATTATACTGTTTCGGCTGTGCGTAGAATGGCTACAAGAAACAGGCGTTTCGTCGCTTCAGTCGGTGCTTACCTATGACTGGTTGGTTTGGCTTATCATGCCATTTATCAGTGTAGGGTTAATTCTATTTATCGCCTTTCTTACGGGCTTCAAGCACTACCGTTTAGGTATTCCCTTCGTTATTCATCGAGTGAAGTACTATTACGGTCATATTCCATTTAGAACCACCATTAACCAGTTCTTTGGGGGCATGCTAGCCCTGGCCGGCGGTTTCGTTGTTGGTCGAGAAGGCCCTTCCGTTCATTTAGGCGCGTCAGGCAGTAGTTTCTTAGGGCAATGGCTTCGCTTGCCCTACAACAGTATTCGAATACTTGCAGGCTGCGGCATTGCGGCAGGGATATCGGCATCATTCAACACCCCGTTTGCTGCCGTAATATTCGTGATGGAAGTGGTACTTAGGGAATACAAAATACATATTTTTGTTCCTGTCATGCTGGCTGCTGCCTGTGGCTCTGTGCTCACTCGCATTGTATTTGGAGAAGTAAACGAGCTTTCGTTTTTATCGTTTAATGCATTTAGCCAGTGGATGTATTTTTACTTGGTGCTACTAGGCATTCTGTTAGGCATGCTGGCCGTTTTATTCAATAGCCAGCTTATGCGGGTGATGACGTGGTTCAGGCCAGTTTCCATGGTGTGGCGTTTAATACTTGCTGCGCTAATTACCGGTACCATTGGTATGTTTATACCTGAAGCCCTTGGCGCCAACTTTATCGATGTTGAGCACTTATTTGATAGCTCCCCCGGCGCGCTGCTGTTGGTTTCTACTTTGGTGTTTAAAGTTATCTTGGCGGTTTTTGCTATTGGCCTCGGTATTCCAGGAGGGATCATTGGCCCTGTGATGGTTATTGGCATGCTTGCTGGCGCCGTACTTTTATTGCCACTGTCGTACTTTATTGACGTACCCGAATTTACCAACAGCTTTGCCCTGTTAGGCATAGCAGGCATGTTGACCGCAGTATTGCACGCGCCTCTTGCAGCGCTTTCCGCGGTTATGGAACTATCGTACAGCCCGCAAATTATTCTACCAGCCATGTTGGTAATTGTGCCTGCTTACGTGACTTCTACGCAGTTCTTTGGCAACCGCTCTATTTTCATACGCCAGCTTGATTATCAAAATCTCCCTTACGCTATCTCGTCTATTCGTGAAGCACTTGAGAAAACGGGCGTACTTGCAGCGATGAATACCGAGTACAAGCTATTTCACGATGCGCCGGAGCAAGCGTTAATTAACTACTTAGAAAGCGATCCAACAAAAATTGTCATTCAGAAGTTAAAATTTGAAATAGATGTGCAGTATAAGCTGGTCCAATACAATGTGAGTTTGGAACACGATGCAACAGCGTTAAACTATTACGAAATGGAAGGTATTAGCGCGCAGTCTACGCTGCACGAAGTATACGAACACCTTAAAAACTCGCGCTCTGGCGCAGTTTATATTTACGATCAGGAGCTAAACGATATTATTGGCGTAGTAACGTGGAATATCTTACAAAGCTTCTTACAAAAGGCTCATTATTAGTATGTACATTTTATGGTTTAAAGCGCTGCACATCTTTTTCATGCTGGCTTGGATGGCAGGACTTTTCTATTTACCGCGACTTTTCGTGTATCACGCGACAACGAAATCTCAAGTGGTAAAAGACGAATTTAAGGTCATGGAGCGCCGCCTGTGGTTCTTTGTTACTCCATTCGCCTTGTTAACTCTGGCATTCGGCGTTGCGCTTATTGTCAGCTATGGTGGAACTTGGTTTAAAATGTCGGGGTGGCTTCATATAAAGTTGCTGCTGCTTCTTGCTATTTACGGCTATCACTTCTATTTGTTTAAGTTAATGAAGCAATTTGCACGCGACGAAAATAGACACTCTCCGCGCTTTTATCGCTTTTTAAATGAAGCGCCGGTGCTTATCATTCTCGCCATCGTTTGCCTGGCTGTGGTAAAACCTTTATAAAAGTTTAAGCCAAACTAAATAGTAAAGGCGCACGTACAAAATTATTGAAAAGTCAGTACTCAAGGAACCAGTACTGCTGTGTAGTGTGAGAAGTAATTTTAAGCTTGTTGTTGAGAGTGTTGTAAGCATTGCACATAGTCGCCCAGAACCTGCTGTTTCTCGGGTTTAACAAATTGTTTTTATCGGAATGCTATACATGGATGACAGTAATCAACACCTCAAGCATTTGCTCAAACAGACAGACATTGCCTTTAAGGCGCTTATGAGGGAGCCTGCTTCACGGCTTCTTAACGAGCAATACGAAAAGGCGAAGCTTGAATTAGACAGCTATACCGCTTCGCTTAAACACACGTTGAATCAACGGCATCAACAACAAAGACAGCGCTAATTTTGAATTAGCGTTTTTGTTTTTTGCTTCTCCTGCAGCTCCCAGTTATCAAGTTTTCCCCTAGGTTACTTTGTTGAAGGTTTCAAATTGATTGGGTAACGCGCCTGCTAGCTCCCCTGACAACTTAGTGTAATCTGCCAGCACCGAAGGAAGCTGTTTAACAAGCATGTTTATATTACTTTCAAGCTGAGCAGCTTGTTTGTCGTTTCTGTAAGACAAAGCTAATTCAATATTAGCAAGCGTTGAGAAAAGCTTTAAACATCGAGACAGGCGAGCTTCTGCAGGTTCTGTTTTCTCAGGCTCGTTATCGTCACAGTCTTTCTTGTTCGCCTTACTTTTTTCTAAATGCTTTTCCCAATGGTTCCACGCATTTTGCCACACAGGTTCTAATTGCTTGTGCACGTGTAAAAGCCCATTTAGCCAGCTTTCGAGTTCTTTCGAAGGCCTCGTCGTTCCTTGCACCTCTATCGCAACGTTCAATTCACTAGGCATGGGCGACTTTTCCTGACGCATAAAATCCAAATGCGCCCGCAGGCCATTCATTAATGTATCAGCAAGCTTATCTACATCTTTGTCTACAAGGTGGCTGTCACTAGACTGTATGAGCCACGGCATCCACTGTTCGGGCATGGGAATTTCAGGCGCGGAAGCAACGGCAAAGATCATTCCATCTACATAATAAGCATTCGGAAGCACATTCTCGAAATTGGGAAGCGAAACAATATCGCTGATTGTGTTAATTGGAAACCCATCTTTCACCATTACCATCCTATTTTAATTTGCGTTCTCTTTTATGAAACGGTAGTCTGCGCGGCCACTTTGTAGAGGGCATGTTTTGTAACCTTTTATCTACCCAAAATAATGGGAAATAAGGTAAAGAGTAAACAACAAACTTCTACACTGGGTACGCGACAATAGGTTTAAAACCAATCTGTTACTGTATTGGTTTAGCGGTACTGTTGCGTGCTCGCCTACCTATTGTCATGATAGCAAAACTTAACTAAGAGTCGTTGCAATGGCAAAAGATAAATCAGGATACATCATCGCGGCCGCCTTTATTGGCCCTGGAACAGTAACTACGGCAAGTCTGGCAGGTGCAAACTTTGGCTTTCACCTAGTATGGGCGCTCCTTTTCTCCATATTCGCAACCATAGTATTGCAAGACATGGCAGCGCGTTTAGGTGTGGCCAGCGGCCAAGGCCTAGCCAGTGCAATGAAAAACATGGCTTACAAGCCATGGCTAAAGAATCTTTTTATCGTGCTTATTGTCAGTGCTATCGGCATTGGCAACGCAGCCTATGAATCGGGCAACCTAACCGGCGCTGCAATCGGGCTAGACGCATTTATCAGTATAGGCATTGGCCCCTGGGCCAGTATTTTGGGCACGATCGCTATAGTTTTACTCTGGTCGGGCAGCTACAAGTGGATAGAGACAGTACTGGTTTATCTCGTCTTTATTATGGCTGGCGTATTTCTTATCACGCTGTTGGTAGCCAAACCTGATATCGCCGCGATGTTTAGTCAGTTAATGTCTCCGCGGCTGGACGCTGACGCCATTACCACGGTGCTGGCGCTTATTGGTACCACCATCGTGCCTTACAACTTGTTTCTTCACGCGAGCCTAGTTGCAAAATCATCGAAAGGCCAAGATAAACAAGACGCGGTCGTTGCGTGCCGAAACCAGTCTGCTAGAGCTATTAGTATGGGTGGGCTTATTACGCTTATCGTAATGGCAACAGCAATGATGGCGTTCTTCAATCAAGCTGCCACTATGGACGCTTCAAACATGGGCGAACAGCTTAAACCGGTTTTAGGTGACAAAGCTCAGTGGTTCTTTGCACTAGGGTTATTCGCCGCAGGCTTAACCAGTGCTATCACTGCGCCGCTAGCAGCCGCTTATGCGGTAACAGGAGCACTAGGGCTTTCTGACGATATGCAAAGCAAGAGCTTTAAAGCGGTATGGTTTATCATCATTGTAGTGGGTGTCAGCGTTGCAGCACTTGGCTTTAAGCCCCTACCCGCCATCTTGTTTGCTCAAGCGACTAATGCTCTTTTACTGCCAATTATTGCCATATTCCTATTGGTCGTTATGAATAAAAGCACCGCACTGGGTGAATTTAGAAACACATGGAAAAGTAACCTGGCAGGCTTTCTAGTAGTGGGTACTGTGATTGGTTTAGGCCTGTATAAACTAATCGGCGTATTTAGCTAGCTGCAAAAATGGTAAAAATGGGGTCAGAGTAATTTAATCCCTTTGTATGTCGTTGTAGCGTGCACTTGAAGATAGCAATGAAATTACGTGACTAACAAACTAACTGCATATGAGAAGGGCCAAAGTAATACTTTGGCCCTTTTTAATAGAAAGCGTAGCTGCAAAAAGTACTCTGACCCCTATTTTTAGCTGGCGAGGCGTTGCAGAATATCTTGGAGCATCGCTTTGCTGCAGCCAAAGTTAATTCTGAAATGGTCCGCCTTGTGAAAATCGATGCCTGGTGACGGACCTACGCCTTTCTCTTCGGCCCACTGCTGGACGTTCTCTACACCTAGTCCACTGGCGTCTACCCACGCAAGGAACGTCGCATCGGCTTTGAGCATTTTAAGCCCGTCAATGCTGTTTACTGTGTTGAACACCATATCTCTGTTTTCACGCAAGTAGGTAAGTTGCTGCTGATGCCACTCGTCACATTGAGTGAATGCTGCTTCTGTAGCCGCTAAGCCCAATACAGTAACCCAAGGTACGATGCCCGCTGCGGCATTGGTAAATGCCTGGCGTAATTGGCGATTAGGGATGATGGCAAAAGACGTTCCCAAACCAGCAATATTAAATGTTTTACTGGCAGCCATTAGCGTAACGCTATTTTCAGCAAGGTTCGACTCGCGGCCCGCCGGTATGTGCTGCTTGCCTTCTTCTAGAATAAGGTCGCAGTGGATTTCATCAGAACATAGCTTAACGTTGTTCGCGTTACAGATCTCAGCAATGCGATCTAATTCAGCTTTAGTAAGCACCGAACCTACCGGGTTCATTGGGTTACAAAGAATAAACAGCTTACATTTAGGATCAGCCGCTTCTCTTTCTAATGCTTCAAAATCTAACGTATAGCGCGCACCTTCAACACTCGAGATAGTTTCAGAACTCGTGCCGTCGTCATTTTGCACTACCGTACCTATATCTACCCGTTCGAGACCATTTAGTTTTGGGGCAGCCAGTAGAGGCGGATAATTGGGTGTTTGAATAAGTACTTTATCACCGGGTTCACAATAGGCTTTACACGCTACGTTAAACGCTGGCACAACGCCTGGTGTCCACACTAGCCACTCGGGTTGAATTTCCCAATTATGCTTATCTTTAAGCCATCTCACTACAGCCTGAATAGCGCCTTCGTGATGTGCAGGCAGTATGTAACCCATGTTGCCATGCTCAACCTGACCCGAAATGGCGTCTAGAATTGGCTGCGCGCAACGAAACTCAGTATCGGCAACCCACGCAGGAATGATGTCTTTCCCTTTGTACTTTTGCCATTTAAACGAAAATGTGTCTTTTCTGGGAGGGGTATTATCGAATAAGGCGCTCACATTACATCCTGTTGCATAAAAACTTATGCCAACAGTGTAGAATTTTAGCGCCTCATAAACTAGGGGCGTGAGATGAATTAACCCGAATTTTCTATATCGAAATGTACTTTAATAGAGATAAATTAACACGTTAAAGCCAAAGGTAAATTGCGCTTTGCTGTCCTAACCTGTTTTACATTGTCATCGTTAACCACGAAGTAGATTTTTGGCCCGCATGCACACCTTTAGCGTGCGATGCATAAAATGAAATACAACCTTCAAGCTTAGCTAGCCTGCGACACCGCCTCTCTCGATTTTTGAACTAGCTCTTCCATATTGAGTGGCTTAGCAAGGAAACCGGTAACCTGAAGCTTACGCGCTTCTATCACTAACTCTTTGTTAGGGTCGGCAGTGATGAGTAAAAATGGAACGTCCAAACCCGAAGACTGGCAGGTTTTTAGAAGACTTAGTCCATCATAATCCGGCATTACTTGGTCACTGATGATCAAGCTGATAGAATCTGCGGTTTGTTGCAGCAAAAAATCCCTTGCAAATTTACTACGTGTAAATGGATACACGGTGGCGTCTAACTGCGTTTCCAACGCGTCAGTAATAAGGTCAAGCGTGATAGGATCATCTTCAACTACTGCTACAGAAAACACTACCCTTCCCCTTTTTTTTAGGTCATTAGCCGTAAATATTACAACGACTTAGCTCACGTGTTAAGACGTCAGTTTATTGTACCAATCCGCATAGATAAATGCTCGCTGGGTATTGACCTATGCGGACTGATATTTTCAAGCATAGAATCTCTGAACGCTTTTGACCACTAACCTTTGGTCGATATTTAAACTTTTTCTAACGTTTTAGTGATAATGCTAGAAAGCAGCTTTTTTGATGGGAAGCGGCGGTGTGTAAGTTGAGACACGATTTAAAAGATTGCAGGCCAAACTCATCGGCAAAATGGAAAAAAATGCCAGCTGGCGCTGGCATTTTCAAAATCAATGTAAGTCTTAGAAGCTATTAAGACTTAGGTGCACGTGATGCACGCTTACGCTCGTTTTCTGTAAGAAGCTTCTTACGAATACGGATAGATTCAGGCGTTACTTCTACTAGTTCGTCGTCATCGATGAACTCAAGCGCTTGCTCAAGTGACATTCTGATAGGCGGAACAAGTGTTTGCGCTTCATCAGTTCCCGATGCACGAACGTTAGTAAGCTGCTTACCTTTAAGCGCGTTAACAGTAAGGTCGTTGTCACGGCTGTGAATACCGATAACCATACCTTCGTACACTTCAACACCGTGACCGATGAATAGGCGACCGCGTTCTTGAAGGTTAAACAGGGCGTTAGTTAGTGCTTTACCGTTTGCATTAGCGATTAGAACACCGTTCTTACGCTTACCAATGATACCGCCTTTGTACGGACCATAGTGATCGAACGTGTGATATAGCAAGCCAGAACCCGACGTTAACGTCATGAACTCTGTTTGAAAACCAATTAGGCCACGGCTTGGAATGATAAAGTCGATACGTACACGACCTTTACCATCTGGAGACATGTCAGTCATTTCTGCTTTACGCAGACCAAGCTGTTCCATGATTGAACCCTGGTGCTGTTCTTCACAGTCAATAGTCAAGGTTTCGTATGGTTCTTGCGTTGCGCCGTCAACTTCTTTCAGAATTACTTCTGGACGCGACACTGCAAGCTCATAACCTTCACGACGCATGTTTTCGATAAGAATACCTAGGTGAAGTTCACCACGACCAGATACGCGGAACTTGTCCGGATCAGGCATTTCTTCAACGCGCAGTGCAACGTTGTGTACTAGTTCATCTTTAAGGCGCTCTAGAATGTTACGTGACGTTACATACTTACCTTCTTTACCTGCAAACGGCGAGGTGTTTACCTGGAACGTCATGGTTACTGTAGGCTCGTCAACCGTAAGTGGAGGAAGTGCTTCTACAGTGTTGATGTCACAAATGGTGTCAGAGATCTTAAGTTCGCCAAGACCTGTGATTGCAATGATGTCGCCCGCGTGAGCAGATTCAACTTCGTGACGAGCAAGGCCAAGGTAGCCGTAAACTAAGCCAACTTTGCCGTTGCGCTTTTTGCCATCAGCAGTAACGACCGTTACTTGTTGGTTTGGCTTAACAGAACCACGCTTAACACGACCTACGCCGATAACACCCACGTATGAGTTGTAGTCAAGCTGAGAAATCTGCATTTGGAATGCGCCGTCGATATCTGCATCAGGAGGAGAAACTTGGTCAACGATAGTTTGGAACAATGCCGTCATATCGTCTTCTTTAGTATCTGCATCTAGTGATGCCCAACCGTTAAGTGCAGACGCATAAACAACTTGGAAATCTAGCTGTTCGTCAGTTGCACCTAGGTTGTCGAATAGGTCGAAAACTTGATCCATAACCCAGTCAGGACGCGCACCAGGCTTGTCGATTTTGTTGATAACAACAATTGGCTTAAGACCTTGAGCAAATGCCTTTTGCGTAACGAAACGGGTTTGTGGCATCGGGCCTTCTTGTGCATCTACAAGTAGAAGTACAGAGTCAGCCATCGACATTACACGCTCTACTTCACCACCGAAGTCAGCGTGTCCTGGAGTGTCTACGATGTTGATACGGTAGTCGTTCCAGTTAATCGCTGTGTTCTTAGCTAGGATGGTAATGCCACGTTCTTTCTCGATGTCGTTCGAGTCCATTACGCGCTCTTCTTGCTCGCCTCGAGATTCAAGGGTGCCAGACTGCTGTAACAGTTTGTCTACCAGGGTGGTCTTACCGTGGTCAACGTGGGCGATGATTGCGATGTTACGCAATTTATTAATATCAGTGGTATTCATGCTTATATAGAGCCTGTGTAAATCAACGTCTACTTCAATTCAGTGGAAAGGAGTATGCGTTAGATTTGTTGCAAAAAAATGCAGATAGAAAAATTTGCGCGGATTGTACAGAAAAACCACGACGTTTGCGCATCTTTTTTTTGATGGAAACGAGTTTTATTGGTTTTCAAACGCTTGTTCAACAAATAACCAGCCCCGTTGCACCTAATTGATCATATTTGGTGGCTATACGCTACAAAGTAATCTAGGCTGATTGACGTACAAATGAGCACAAAACGCCATATTGGTGCAACATTGCACCAATATAATGCAATTTAATTCAAACGGAAGTGATAGATGCCCGTCTATGCCACAGAAATCGGTATACATATAGATGGCATGATAATCGCTTTCACTTTTGCCACTGTTGGAGTGAAGCTGATCATTCCGCATTTTTACATTAAACCTGGAGGACACGATGTCAGTAGAAAAGGCATTAGAGCTGATTAAAGAAAGTGAAGCGAAGTTTGTAGATTTACGTTTTACCGATACAAAGGGTAAAGAACAACACGTATCTATTCCTGCGAGCGTTGTTGATGAAGAGTTTTTCGAAGAAGGTAAAATGTTCGATGGTTCTTCAATCGCTGGCTGGAAAGGCATCAACGAATCAGACATGGTTCTTCTTCCAGACGCAACAAGCTGCGTAGTTGACCCTTTCGCTGAAGAGACACAAGTAAACATCCGTTGTGACATCGTTGAACCTTCAACAATGGAAGGTTATGAGCGTGACCCTCGTTCAGTTGCTCGTCGTGCAGAAGAATTCCTAAAATCAACTGGCATCGGTGACACATGTTTCTTCGGCCCAGAGCCAGAGTTTTTCCTTTTTGATGACGTACGCTTCCACACTGACATGGCGGGTTCTTTCTACAAGATTGACTCTTCTGAAGCAAAGTGGAACTCTGGCGAAGAGTTTGAAGGCGGCAACATGGCACACCGCCCTGGCGTTAAAGGCGGTTACTTCCCAGTACCACCAGTGGACTCTGCTCACGATATCCGTGCTGCAATGTGTCTAGTTATGGAAGAGATGGGCCTTGTTATCGAAGCGCACCACCACGAAGTTGCAACTGCTGGCCAAAACGAAATTGCTTGCCAATTCAATACGCTAGTTAAGAAAGCTGACGAAATTCAAGTTTACAAGTATGTTGTTCACAACGTTGCACACGCATACGGTCAAACAGCTACCTTTATGCCTAAGCCGCTTGTTGGCGATAATGGTTCTGGTATGCACTGTCACCAATCTATCTCTAAAGATGGCGTAAACATCTTTGCTGGTGACAAGTACGCAGGTCTTTCTGAGGAAGCACTTTACTACATTGGTGGTATCATCAAGCACGCGCGCGCAATCAACGCGTTTGCTAACGCTTCTACTAACTCATACAAGCGTCTAGTTCCTGGATTCGAAGCACCGGTAATGCTTGCATACTCTGCACGTAACCGTTCTGCATCTATTCGTATTCCTCACGTAACTAGCGATAAAGCACGTCGTATTGAAGTACGTTTCCCTGACCCAACAGCTAACCCATACCTAGCGTTCACTGCTATGCTTATGGCGGGTATCGACGGTATTAAGAACAAGATCCACCCTGGTGATTCAATGGATAAAGACTTGTACGACCTACCGCCAGAAGAAGCTGCTGAAATTCCAACAGTTGCAAGCTCGCTAGAAATGGCACTTGAAGCTCTTGATAACGACCGTGACTTCCTTAAAGCTGGTGGCGTTATGACTGACGACATGATTGATGCATACATCGATCTTAAGTCTGAAGAAGTAACGAAACTTAACATGACTACTCACCCTGTTGAGTTCGACATGTACTACAGCGTGTAATTTCGCACTGTATAGCAATTTATACTAAAGCCCGCTCTGCGGGCTTTTTTTATGCGTACGATTTATCTACTATGTTTTTATAGCTATGCTAATGAATACTCTTTCATGCTGTATCAACTGCGCACAGGGCTTTGCCCGCTTGCATCTGCATACAACTAGAAAGGTTATCCATAAGCCAAACATAGCAAGCTATATGAATTAGCCAGCTAGCCAAAACCACATTGATTAGGTAACGACACGTGCACTACATGACGCGACACATTTGCTTAATTTCGCTATTACTAAGTAGCGGCAATGGCTTACTGCCTGTGCAAGCGGAAATGCTGAGCCAAGAAAGTACCCAGCAAGAAGCACAAGAAAGCGAAACCGGACAAAGCAGCAATGCAACATCAGCCGCAGCTACCTTTCCAATGACCATATACAAGGTGGTAGGTAAAGACGGCTCTGTGACTTACACCGACAAGCCGCAGCAAAACGCAGAACCCCTAGCTTTCGATGTAAAAACGCAAAACGTAGTAACCGCGGCAAAGGTTACCCCACCTCCCCCTGCGAAGCCGGCTGCCCCCAAGCCCAACTATCGCGTAGTCATTAAGTCACCTGCACCAGAAGCGACAATTCGCAATAACTTGGGTGAATTCACTATTTCTGCCGCACAACCTGGTGCACCCAAAGCGCCAATCTACCGATTAATCTTTGACGACGCCCCATTAGCTAGCAATAGTTCAGGCGTCTTTAAGCTTACTGGTATCCATCGTGGGGCACATACTTATAAAGTTGAACTCACGAACAATACGGGCAAGACTCTTGCATCGTCTCCATTACAAACCCTTTACCTGCATCAGGCATCGGCGTTAATTAATAACTAATAGCGTGCAACCACTGTTATGTATGCGCACCATAGAGGTTCAGTGAACATTTCTTCTTGAGCTCTTTATTCGCGCAACGCATCATTGCAAGCTACAATGCACAATTATGGTGCAAAGGAGACGAGCTCGGATGCATTCCACCGAGTTAGAAACACAACAGCTAATCAATAGCCTAAATACCGCACTGGTAATGGTAGACAACAAACTTACGATTGTTTATGCCAACCACGCTGGTGAAGCTTTGTTTGAGACTGGATTAAAACAACTTATTGGGCATCCACTTCAAGATTTTTTCTTGCCGGGCACAATAGAAACCACCCGACTTAAAGCTGCCATCAGAAAAGGTGAAGATTTCACCGAAAACGAAATTAAGTTGGCTTTTCGAGATAACCGCTATGTATCTGCCGACCTAACCGTTACCAACTTGCACTTCGAAGACGGCCCACGACTGCTATTTGAAGTTAAAAAGATTGACCAGCAAAAGCGAATTTCTCGAGAAACTTTACAAAACGCGCAGCATTACGCAGCACGGGAATTGGTTCGCGGCCTTGCACACGAAATCAAAAATCCTCTTGGTGGTATTCGCGGTGCAGCACAGCTATTAGAAAAAGAGCTGATTGACGAGCATAAAGAATTTACAAGCATGATCATTGAGCAGTCTGACCGTCTGCGAAACTTAGTTGATCGATTGCTTGGACCAAATTCACTACCTCGATTTGAAGAAAGCAACGTGCATCAAGCGCTTGAAAAAATACGCAGCTTAATGCGCTTTGACTCAGACAATCCCATTACCATAGTTCGCGACTATGACCCCAGCATTCCACCGCTTATGTTAGACCCTGACATGATTCAGCAAGCGGTGCTCAATATTGTGCGCAACAGCGTTCAGGCATTAACCGAGAGCCAAACCCCCAACCCACAAATTAGGTTAATTACGCGAATAGAGCGCCAAATGACAATTCAAACGAAGCGTCACGCGCTGGTAGCTAAAATAAAAATTATTGATAACGGCCCGGGTATTCCGGCTGAAGTAAAAGACACACTTTTCTACCCCATGGTCACAAGCAAGCAAAATGGCTCTGGGTTGGGTTTGTCTATTTCACAGACCCTTATAAACCACCACGGCGGCAAAATAGATGTAGATAGCTACCCTGGTCACACTGAGTTCGTAATTTACATACCAATAGATCGTAAGGAGACAGACGATGACGAATGAGTCTGTGTGGATTGTCGATGATGACAGTTCTATTCGTTGGGTGCTGCAAAAGGCCTTACAAGCAGCAGATATCAGTTGCTTAAGTTTTGAAAACCCAGAAGATTTATTGCTTCAACTTCAAAGCGGCCAAGCCCCTGAAGTCATCATTTCAGACATAAGAATGCCACAAATGGACGGCATGACGTTACTGAACGAAGTGCATGCCTCGCACCCTATGCTCCCCGTTATCATTATGACGGCGCATTCGGATTTAGACAGCGCAGTTAACGCATATCAAAAAGGCGCCTTTGAATATTTGCCAAAGCCATTTGATATCGACGAGGCAGTAACCTTAACCCAGCGGGCGCTGGCACATGCTAGAGAGCAGTCCACCGTATCTAAAGCGCAAGTTGAAGACGTAGTAACGGAAATTATTGGCGAAGCACCTGCCATGCAGGAAGTGTTTCGTGCCATAGGTCGTTTGTCTCGCTCTTCAATTAGCGTGCTAATTAACGGGCAATCAGGAACGGGTAAAGAACTTGTGGCGCACGCCCTTCATAGGCACAGCCCAAGAGCAAGTAAACCTTTCATCGCCCTTAATATGGCCGCCATTCCTGCCGACCTTGTAGAATCAGAACTATTTGGCCATGAGAAGGGCGCATTTACCGGAGCCCAGGCAGCTCGTCAAGGCCGCTTCGAACAAGCCGACGGCGGAACATTGTTCTTAGATGAAATAGGCGATATGCCGTTAGATGTACAAACCCGCCTTTTACGTGTGCTTGCAGACGGCCAGTTTTATCGTGTCGGTGGCCATCAATCAGTGAGTGTGGACGTACGCATCATCGCTGCAACTCACCAGAATTTAGAACAAAGGGTTGCTGAAGGTAAGTTTAGGGAAGATTTGTTCCACCGCTTAAACGTTATCCGAGTGCACCTTCCTTCACTTAACGAGCGCCGCGAAGATATTCCATTACTAACCCGTCATTTCTTGCGCCGAGCAGCCAAAGAACTTGATGTAGAAGCTAAAAGCATATCGAAAGACGCTGAGCGCGTAATGTCTCAGCTACCATGGCCTGGAAACGTAAGGCAGCTAGAAAACGTGTGTCGCTGGTTAACGGTAATGGCGAGTGGTCAAGAAGTGCTGCCCAGCGATCTGCCACCGGAAATTCACAGCGATAGCAGTATCGAAAAACCTAGCGCTGAATCGGGTGAATGGCCAGATTTGTTGGCAAGCTGGACCGATAAACAGCTTCGCGACGGCCATCACAATATTCTTAACGACGCGATGCTGACGTTTGAGCGTATTATGCTTGAGCGAGCACTTCAGCACACTCATGGCCACAAACAAGATGCGGCTAAACGCTTGGGTTGGGGAAGAAATACCCTAACAAGAAAGTTAAAAGAATTAGGCGTGAACTAACCCTAGTGATTACGCCGTAAGCTAGCAGGGAACTCACTGCTAGCTTATAAGCGGCTTGCGACCTAATGTCCTTTCGTCAGTAGCGCCGTCATTCCCTGATTGAAATGCCTTACCCACTTCATACTAAACTGGCCTTTGGCGCTTCGATTTATTTCTATCACCGCCTCTTTTTTAGAAAGTACGTTATCTTCATTGTGCGCTCTTGGGTGTGTCATTGCATCGTAGGTATCAATAATGGCAAGTAACTTCGCACCTTCACAGATATCGTCTTCTTTTAGCCCCAATGGATAACCTGTTCCATCAGTGCGTTCATGGTGCTGCATCACAATTTTGCGCGCCATATCCCATTGATCTAGGTGCTCTAACAAACGGGCACTTTTATACACATGAGAGCGCATAAGATTAAATTCGATATCGCTTAGCGCATCGCCTTTGTGCAGAAGCTTCAATGGCATGAAGGCCATTCCGAAGTCATGTACATAGCTGGCTACGGCAAGCTGATCTTCGTCGATAGGGTTTTCGGCCACATCGTTAATATACATAGCGAGTTTGGCAATGCGATCACCACGACCAGACCAGTAGTTAGAGCGGCGTTCAATGGTTTGCATTAAGTCGCGGAAAAATAGAATATCTTGCTTCTTTTCACTACTAATATCTTTAGGGATACCTGTAGCCGCTAACGTAGGGGGCTTTATCTGAACGTTTTGTGGGTCGTCTTCATCCGCAACAATATCTAACGCTGGGTTAAGTAATAAGACCGCTTCGGTAAGGCGTTTTTCATGCTCAGCAGTATTTTCAGGTGTCACACGACCGATAGCTAAAACCAGCTGATTGTGAAGATTGTCATCGTACTCGGCTTTGCCATTGGCCATTACAGCCTCTACAAAGGCTTTTACTCTGTCCATAGTAAGCAATACCAAGTCACTCATAGTACTTGTGTAGGCCACCTGCCCTTTGCGCAAATAATCTAGCAAGTCCTCTACATGCTGCAAAAGCGGGATCATGGGAGAGAAGTTAACCAGGCCTAAATCACCTTTAATGGTGTGGATTGAGCGAAACAGAGCACGCTGCAATTCGTTGTCTTCCGGACGAAGCTCTAATTCAATCAAGGTTTGTTCACTTGATTCATAGAGTTCGTTTATTTCCTCCATAAGGTCAGCAAGAATATCTTCTTCTAGGTCGTCTGGAGTAAATGTCTGCATATAGTGGTTACCGAGTTAGGTTCGATTGCGCTTTTTATTATTGTAATTGGGTATCGGCAAAATTTCCTCATACTAAAGGTGAGAAACATAGCCACTTTTCCAACTTATTGCTCAACTATACCTTCCGCACTGTAAAAACTCATCGGACAAGTGTACGCTGAAACTTCATCTATACTGCGCGCGTCAATTGTATCTAGGAGTTGTTTTGATCGCTTTATTCCGCATTCCGGCACTTTTTATCGCCTTTTTACTCATTAACATCGTTTTGCTGATTGTTTGTATCGTACGGCCTTTTCACAAAGATAACGTACATATTGCGGGTAGTATGTATTCGATGATGGCTAGGATCATAGGTCTTAAAATTATTATAAAAAAAGATCCTGCGGTTAAAATAAACGAACCCTACGTTTTCATTGCCAATCACCAAAACAGTTTCGACGTTATCACTATCTGTAAAGCTGCTCTGCATGGCGTTGTAACCATTGGCAAAAAGAGCTTAAAGTGGATCCCTATTTTCGGCCAAATCTATTGGTTGTCAGGCAATATCATGATTGATAGAAAGAATTCCGGTAAAGCCCGTAATACACTCGATATTGCTGCAAAACGCATTGCGAAAAAGAAAACGTCGGTATGGCTATTCCCAGAAGGTACACGAAGCTATGGCAGAGGCATATTACCTTTTAAGCAAGGCGCGTTTCGCCTAGCTAAGACCACCAACGAACCGGTTGTTATGGTAACCGCCAGCAATTTGCACAATAAAGTAAAATGGAACCGTTGGAATAACGGCATTGTGCTTATTGATATTGCTGCCCCTCAGGCCTTGAACGAGGACAAGACAATTAAAGAGTGGATGGTGCATTTTAACGATGAAATGAAACAAAAGTTTGATGCGCTTAATACACAGGTCGATGAACTGGAAAAAAGCAGGTAAACTTGCGTCAAAATTGCTAACGAGTGTTTATTATGACCCAGTTCGATGAAAGAGAAGAGTGGTACGAGTTTAACCAAGAAACTATTGATGCCCTTCTAGAAGACGGCAGCCAAGCCGATGCCGACTATACCATTGAGTACCACTTCGCCAGCACTGACTTCGACGTGCTAGAAAAGGCAGCTGTTGATGCGTTTAAAGCTGGTTTTGAAGTCACCGACGCAGAAGAGCTTATTCTTGATGATGGCGAAACCATTTTCTGCTTCGACGCAGTTGCAGAGCGAAAGCTAGATATTGAAAAGCTTAATGCGGACTCTGACACCTTGCTTAAAATTGCCGACAAGCATGATGTAACCTACGACGGTTGGGGTACTTACTTCGAGCCGCGTGAAGAAGGTGAATACGAAGAAGAAGATCACTACTTCGACGACTGATCTCTAAGGCACCCTCACCGCTTTAACTGAGAAGGCGTTAATTTCCCCTTCAGCTTTTGTTCATCTTTTTCCGTCAACAATGACACTGTCATTATCGATTGGAAAAGGATGGACAGATGAAAAAGCTACTTTTCTCACTTACTACATATTCTGCTATTGCAACATTACAGCTTGCGCTTATGTCACCTGTGCATGCCAGTACCGAAAATAGCGCACAAAACAAAAACGTTACCTCTAACGAATACCGTTACGACAAACCATTTGTTGCCGCTGAATCGCTGCTGCCTAAAACCTCAGGTGCATTGACAAGCGAAGAAACAATCTCTCAATCTGTTGATGACGTTGAGACTAATCAACAGTCCCTTCCCAAGGCGGGTAAGCATCAACAGCATTTAGCCGTGAGTAAGTCCTCTAGCGATATCGTAGTCAGCAGTATTAATGAGTTTTGGATTTATGAAAGCTGGGTAACACTTGAGCAAGACATTGATTACGATGGTTATCACTCTACGTTTTCGATTGAGTTTGACGCCGACACCATTTTCACTCGCGCGCCAGTATACGCGGTCTTGTATTTGGGCAAAAACGACGTGTACGAGTCTATTCACGTGTCGTCTGAATTTTACATTTACTCAGAAGACTCAACAGATACCTTTACCATTGAAAGCACATTAGTTTCTGGCTATCCGCCGGGTGAGTACGACATTCTATTAGAGCTTTATGATGCAGATACCGAAATGCTTGTGGCGTATACCGATGCCTATGATGACAGTGCACTCGCCTATCTTCCCCTTGAAAGTGAAAATAATGAATATGTGGTTGAAGATACGGTAGTCATAGTAGAAGAGCATGGCGGAGCATGGTCTTTACTCCCACTGTGTCTATTAGGTGGCATTGTACTTGTTAGACG
>NZ_JAFLMX010000352.1:0-6244 GCF_017849675.1 Alteromonas sp. AO-Serp | reverse complement strand
TGCTGTAACGTATAGGTCTGCAAGAAGCCTCAGTATAATTAGTTTCAACATAAGAAGCTTAGTAAGCGCATTACGCGCTGTAACAATCGTCAAATAAGGTAGAACCTTCGCAATGGCCTTTATCCAAGTTGCCGTGCCAGTGCCACTGCGCCAACTTTTCACGTATACCCACGGAAACGCGCTAAGTGCGGGTGTAATAGTGGTTGTGCCTTTCGGTCCGAGCAAACTTGTGGGCGTAGTTGTTGAAACCCTACACAAAACTGAAAGCGACATTGAAAACTCCAATAAGCTAAAAGCTATTGAGTCGGTACTGGACGATAGCCCTATTATAGATGGGGTGTTGTTGAAAATGGCCCAATGGCTGTGGCAGTACTATCATCATGCGCCGGGTGAAGTGCTACACGCCATGCTGCCTGTCTTATTACGCAAAGGCGAGTCAGCAGCGCCAACACCCCAAGACATGTTAATGCTTACCGAAGAAGGTAAGCAAACGACTGCAGACACGTTATCGCGGGCGCCTAAACAACAAGCCTGTTTTACTGCAATGGCTGGTGGTGCCTTATTAGCATCCCAAGCGCGCAAGCAGTATGGCGCACCTGCGGTCAAAGCGCTCGTCGAAAAGTCATTGATAAGCATTGAAGAAGTCGCGCCTGAATTTAAGTCAGGCAGTTGGCTTGCCTCGTTATCGGTGTCTGAAAAGCCAATTCCAGATACTGAGCAGTCGGTTGCCATTGCCGCACTTAATCGTCAGCAGGGCAATTTCGCTGTAAGTTTGCTTGAAGGGGTTACCGGTAGCGGTAAAACGGAAGTGTACCTTCAAGCCATCGAACCCTTACTGCGCGACGGAAAACAAGTGCTTATACTTGTGCCAGAAATTGGGCTGACGCCGCAAACGGTGTCACGCTTTGAAAAGCGCTTTGGTATTGCAGTGGGCGTTTTACACTCTCAGCTTTCTGATAAAGAACGGCTACAGGTGTGGCAGCGAGCAAGAGCTGGTGAACTCGGGATAATCATCGGTACCCGTTCAGCTATTTTCACTCCGCTGCACAACCCCGGCATGCTGATTGTGGATGAAGAGCACGACGAGTCTTTTAAACAACAAGATGGGCTTCGCTATCACGCCCGTGACCTAGCAGCCATGCGGGCTAAGCAGCACAATATTCCTCTTTTATTAGGCAGCGCCACGCCCGCACTCGAAACACTTAATAATGCGCTAAGCGGTCGCTATGCCCATTTGCAGTTAACTAAGCGAGCGGGAGGTGCGAAAAGCACGCATCAGCGCGTGTTGGACGCGCGTGACCAACCCATTCACTACGGTATTTCGCAAGGCTTGCTAACGATAATGCGCCAGCATATCAACGCGGGAAATCAGGTATTGGTGTTTGTGAATCGCAGAGGCTATGCGCCAGCGCTGCTTTGCCATCACTGCGGCGAAACCGTCATGTGTAAGCGTTGTGACCGCCCTTATACTGTGCATAAAGCGCAGAACCGTTTACAGTGTCATCACTGCGGCGGCATGCGCTCAATGCCATCAAACTGCGAAGCGTGCCATCACAATGAATTAGTTACGGCGGGCACAGGGACCGAGCAAGTCGAGCAAGGGCTTGCAAGTTTATTTCCCGGTGTTAAACAGGTACGAATAGACAGCGACACCGTGCGGGGCAAAGATAAACTGCACCAAACACTGGATGCAATAAACCGCCAAGAGTACCAGCTTTTGGTCGGTACCCAAATACTATCAAAAGGTCATCATTTCCCGCATGTAACCTTAGTGGCGGTGCTAGATTGTGATGGCGCACTTTTTAGTGCCGATTTTAGAGCACCAGAAAAGCTCGCTCAGCTTGTAACTCAGCTTGCAGGAAGAGCAGGGCGCGCCAGTAAACCCGGTGAAATGTGGCTGCAAACTCACAATCCCCACCATCCTTTGCTACAAGATTTAGTACATAACGGCTATGGGCATTTCGCCAGACACGCTTTAATGGAGCGAAAAGCGGCAGGGCTTCCCCCTTTTATTAGCCAGTTTGTCATTCGCGCAGAAGCGACCGACAGCAGTTTGGCCTATCGCTTTTTACAAGACAGCAAACAAGTATTTCACCAGCAGCATGCTATTGCGTTAAATGGCCCGTTTCCTTGTCTAATTGAAAAGCGGCAAGGCAGGTTTCGGTTTATGCTGGTATGCAGCCATGAAAAGCGTGCGCCGCTTCACAATGCGCTGCGTTTGGCGCTGCCATTTTTACAGGCGTTGCCACAGGCAATGAAGGTAAGGTGGTCGATAGATATTGATCCTACCGATTTCAGTTAGCTTGTTGGGTAGCAATACGTTAAAATTTCTGCAGGATTGAAGTGCAGGAAAGCTGCTGCTTCATAAAGATTTGGTATATGACGTTTTCTTACGCATACAAACAACGATAACAAGTAGGAATATTGCCGACTATGGCTCAACGCGATTATGTCTCTCGTGGACGCTCTCCTCAGAAAAAGAAGCCGGCTGGTAAAGGTAGAAAACCGGCCAGAAGCGCGCAATCAAATGCGCAATCTAATGCCCCGGTTTCTGGAAAACTTCCTATTGTGCGCCTTGTTGGCGTATTCGCATTGGTGATTGGCTTTGGTGCATTTTTGTGGTCAATAAAAGACAATGTAGAAGACGACGTGGATACACAAGCTTCACGACCTGTGGCTCCTACAGAAGAGACGTTACCTGAGCTTCCTGAAGAAGAATGGGAGTACATTAAGACCCTTCCAGGATATGAAGTAGAAGTTGAGGTCAAAGAGCAAGAAAAATCTGACAAACGCTATTTAATGCAGTGCGCCTCGTTTAGAACCCGCGCGCAGGCTGAAGAGATGAAAGCCAAAATTGCATTCCAAGGTTTAGAGGCGCTTATCAGACACAGCACTGGCAGCAACGGCGATTGGTTCCGCGTTATTCTGGGCCCTTACGAGTCTAAGCGTGATGCAGAAAAAGCCAAGCACAGTCTGCGTAAAGTGAACATTGCGACATGCCAAATTTGGTACTGGAATTTGTAGCAGATTATTGTAGGTAACACTTAATGCGGTGCATACGGCGCTGAAATAGCGCGTAGAGAAAGGATGCGTTTACAAGGAAGTATCAATGAGTATTGCCATCACCGAACAACCAAATTACGCCGCTTATAGCATAGAAGAGCTTGAGGACGTTCTGGAAAATATTGATAAGCAGGCCTTTCCAGAACGCTATCAGGCAGCAAAAAATGAGCTCGCTGCTAAGCGGGCAACGCTGCCACCTGAGAATGATACGGATAGCGCCCATCAAGATGAGCATTTTACTCGACCTAAGTGGTCTGAGCTTCATCCAATAACACGTATCAGTAACGGCGCTTTTTTAGTACTTATTGGCGCTTTGATTGTATCGGCATTCACCAACTTTATCGTGATTAACGCATGGCTAAATAATTCAACATGGGCCATTGTTTTATTTACTTTTGTTTATTGTGCCTTTTATTACCTGTCTATTTCCATCGATAAACGACAAGCGCAATTTGTGATGAAAGATTGGCGTGGAAAAGTAACAATTTTCACCATGCCGTTTTTGGGGCTTATTTTTACTTGGAATTTTATTGATAGGGCATTGCCCTACACGCTTCACTTGGCGTCCGGAAAACAAGAAACGGAACTGAAATTTGCTTATGAAAAAGGCAGCGGCTCTAAACACTGTCGACACTCACTGTTGTTAAAAGAGAGCGGTACCTTGTCAGATGGGCGATTATGCTTAAATCAAAGTGAGCACAAACGCTTACCAAATAAAGGATGGGTGTATGTTAAGGGCTCCGAAAGTGGTTTTGGTTTTGACATTGAAGGGTATCGATTTCGCTAAATTTCAACCATGAATGCCTGCGTACTAATCACTTCAAATGCAATTAGCCCAAGCAAAATGAGATTAACCAAAACCGTTACCCAATAAACCCTCATAAATGACGATTTACTACGCTTATGTTTAAAAATCTGTTGGGCTAGCAATGCACCAGGCCAACCTCCCAATAAGCTTAATATATGCAGTTTTGCCTCTGAAACTCGCCGTTTTTCCTTTTTTGCAGCCGATTTGTCTATGCCGTAAAACAGTATGGTAAGCATACTTACCGCGCCATAAATGATAGGCACTATAAACGGTAACCGACCTGACAATGTAAATAACGCAAGTGCACCGGAGAAAATACTCAGTACGATAATATTACGTTTTCTTTGCGAAGTTGGCTTATTGGCGCGTAAACGTTTTGCTTTGTGATCCTTGAGTAAGCTGATGTTGCAGGCGCGGTGATTGCCTTTTCTATCCTGCTCAACTTCATAAACAATAATGTCGCCATTAACAGGGCGCCTAGAGCGCTGTTTAAACGCTTTGATATGAGCAAACGCCCGTATTCCGCCACCGTTGGGCTCTACAAAGCCAAAACCTTTAGCATCGTCCCACTGTTGTATTCTTCCTTGATACTTCATTCTTACTCCTTTAATACCATTATGTAGCGACTTCAGTGTTGCTATTTTATCTGTGCTCTATCAATTAGGCATTATTTCAACTGGCCATAGGGCTTCATTGGCGAAAGTATGCACTCTAGATATGGGGTATTCAATAAGCGCCGTATGCGCTAAGCCCATATAGTAGGCAGGTTTGAGCGCACATTCTTTTGTATTACCCTTGAAATTAAAAAGCCTTCCCCCACTTATTTGTTATTGAATTTGAACGCTGCTGCCTTTGCTAGACGAAAAACGCAGCAGCGCCCAGCCAAACGGGGAATTAACGTGACAACGATTGTATCTGTACGACGTGGGAATCAAGTGGTAATGGCCGGTGACGGACAGGTATCACTGGGCAATACCGTAATGAAAGGTAATGCGCGCAAAGTGCGCCGTTTATACCACGACAAGATTTTAGCGGGCTTTGCTGGTGGCACGGCCGACGCATTTACGCTGTTTGAACGCTTTGAAGCAAAGCTAGAAGCGCACCAAGGCCATCTGACCAAAGCGGCAGTAGAGCTTGCTAAAGACTGGCGAACTGACAGGGCGCTTCGCAAGCTAGAAGCGCTGCTTGCCGTAGCAGACGAAACCGCATCGTTTATTATTACCGGTAACGGTGATGTGGTGCAGCCAGAACAAGATCTTATCGCGATTGGCTCTGGTGGTAACTACGCTCAAGCCGCAGCTACTGCACTACTTGAAAATACAGAGCTAAGCGCAAAAGAAATTGCCGAAAAAGCGTTGACCATAGCGGGTGATATTTGCGTATTCACTAACCATAGCCAAACGGTTGATGTACTAGATTACTAAGTAATAGCTGAGTGCTGTTATCGGTTTGCTGTCGCTCGTATGAATTTGAGTACAGCAAGCGCTGTTAGAAAAGGGTTTATTCATGTCTGAAATGACACCAAGAGAAATTGTTCACGAGTTAGACCGACATATTATTGGTCAACAAGATGCCAAGCGCGCTGTATCTATTGCACTTCGAAATCGCTGGCGTCGTATGCAGCTTGAACCTGAGCTGCGCCAAGAAGTTACGCCAAAAAATATTTTGATGATTGGCCCTACGGGTGTGGGTAAAACTGAAATAGCCCGCCGTTTAGCAAAACTTGCTAACGCGCCGTTCATTAAAGTTGAAGCGACTAAGTTCACTGAAGTGGGCTATGTAGGTAAAGAAGTTGAGACCATCATTCGTGATCTTGCTGATATTGCGGTGAAGATGACGAAAGAAAATGAAATGAAAAAGGTGAAATTCCGCGCAGAAGAAGCTGCGGAAGAGCGCATTTTAGATGTTTTGCTGCCTCCACCAGAAGATGCATGGGGTAATAAGGAAAACGTTGAAGATCGCGGCACGCGCCAAGCATTTCGCAAAAAGCTTCGTCAAGGCGACCTAGACGACAAAGAAATTGAAATTGACGTAGCACTTCCGCAGGTTGGCGTAGAAATTATGGCGCCTCCAGGTATGGAAGAAATGACCAATCAGCTTCAGGGCATGTTCCAGAACTTGTCGGGTTCGCAAAAGAAAAAGAAGAAGCTGAAAATTAAAGAAGCGTTCAAATTACTAATTGAAGAAGAGGCTGCACGCCTTGTGAATCAAGAAGATTTAAAGGAAAAGGCCATTGAGTCGGTAGAACAGCACGGTATTGTGTTTATCGACGAAATTGACAAAATTTGTAAGCGCGAGGGCAACTCGTCGGCCGATGTGTCTCGCGAAGGTGTTCAGCGTGACTTGCTTCCACTTGTGGAAGGTTCAACGGTA